>CAJWLI010000140.1 GCA_913043075.1 uncultured Gammaproteobacteria bacterium | reverse complement strand
TTGAATTTAATGTATCGCCTATTAAACGCAATAGACAATCAAACCAGACTGATGCTTGTCGGGGATCCGCAACAACTTCCTTCCGTAGAGGCAGGAAGTGTTCTCTCGGATCTCTGCTCGAAGGGAGAGAGTTTTTCAGAGGACTTTAGAAAAATAGCCAAGCCATTTGTCGGAGAAATTGGCATTACGAAAAGTTCAATTTTTCAAGACACCGTATGCAATCTTGAAAACGTTTATCGATTCAAACCTGAAAGCGGCATCGGGAAGCTGGCAAATGAGCTTAGAACAAGATCAAAAAATAACGTTATCATCGACGATAAAGTCATCTTTCAATTCTCCGACAGAAAAAATTTATCTAGCTTAGTTAGAAACTATTCAGAAAAAAATCTAGATATTTTCTCATCCAAAGAGAAGAAAGAATTTAGTTTCGAAGAAAATTCCAACACCTCAGCAATTATTTGCAGCCGCAGAAGAGGGACGATGGGTTCGGTGCAAATAAACCAAGAGATAGAGTGGCTCTTAGAAGAGAGGGGCCTCAAAAAATCGGGCAACGCTTTTTATCATGGCAGGCCTATTATTATAACTGAAAACGACTATAGACTTGGACTATTTAATGGAGACACTGGGATTTGCCTTGAAGACAAAGCCAGTGGAACTTTTTTTGTGAAGTTCGATGGGCTCGAGCAAAAGGTAGCTGAAATACAACTTCCTTCTCACGAATCATCGTTCGCAATCACCGTACATAAATCTCAAGGATCGGAGTTCGACCATGTACTTTTCATATTGGGTTTGATAGACGATGACACCGATAATCCAAATCTTATTAATCGTGAACTTGTTTACACCGCAATCACTAGGGCCAAAAAAACCATTACTATTTTCTCCGATAGAAAAACATGGGAAGCAGCCACGTCCAGATCTTCGAATAGAATCAGTGGTATGCTAGAACACGTCATTGATTTAAAAAGCCAAAAAAAGTTGCAGGAGACACATGGCACTCAACAACCCGATTAAGCTAATCTGGTTCAATTCTGTTAGCTTTTTATCAGTAATTGTGGTGGTCATAAATCTAGGATTTTGGATGTTTCCAATATTTTTTCTTGCTGCGTTAAAAAAAATTCTGAATAGGAATAACAAGGCAAAAGAAGTAATAATAAGTTGTATAGAATACATTTACATTGCGGCGGCAAAGCTTAATAGCTTTTGGATTAAAAAAATACTGAGAATTAACTTAAGTGTTGAAGGCGATATGCCCGCGCATACGGCACCGATAGTAGTAGCAAATCATCAAACCTGGTTCGATATACCTGTTTTACAGGGACTAATATGTGACAGTGGAACCATCGCTAAATTTCTCATAAAACGTGAACTCGCTTGGTTACCGATAGTTGGCTGGTTATGCTTCGCGTTGGGATTTCCTAGACTCCATCGAGGGAAAGGAGCTAGGTCTCGGGATCAAGATCTCGCGTCAATACAATCTGTTTCAGCTGAGTTAAGGGAGGAACCGGGAGCTCTTCTTATTTTCGCGGAAGGAACCCGCTATACCGAGACAAAATACAAAAAACAGAAATCTCCTTACGAAGGCCTCCTGAAACCGAAAACTGGAGGCTTAGAGATAGCCCTGAAAACTGTGCTGCCAGACACCCCAGTGGTTGATGTAACCATTAAATATCTTGACGAGGACACTAACTTCTGGAGGTGGCTATCCGGTTCGAAAAACGATATTGCGATTACGATTAAACAATTCAGAGCAGACGAAATAACAAATACTAAATTATGGCTAGATGAGCGCTGGAAGAATAAAGAGCACCTTCTGAGCCTCTGAAAACCAATTGAGGAAATAACGCTCTGACGAACCTGAGACCCTTTTTGGCAAAGAACATAAAGTCGGGAAGCTCAGGGGGGTTATCCTAAATTTTTTAAGATGGATACCAATACGCAGCACTTTATAAATGATCAATTTCGGGTTCGAAAACCTTTAGAACAAAAGCTTATTTTGAGCTAATCTAGGCTCTTAACAATAGAATTCATTGCAGTCAAACAGATAAGCAAAGATTTAAAGCTAACTTAACGGGTTACTATATTTATTCAAGGATGTTTTTTCTAAAAGCAACAAGACATGAAAATATCTAAAAAATCGGTCAAAAAGGTCCCCTTATCAACGAACGGAGAGCTCTCAATTTATTTTATTGGGTGCGGCTCGGCGTTTGCAAAGACACTAAAACAAAACAATATATTGGTAGCAAAGGGAGATAGAAATATCTTAATTGATTGCGGAGGCACCTGCTCTCAATCTCTTTTTGATGTTGGAGTTGCCTTAAAAGATATAGATACCTACTTAATCACGCATAGTCATGCGGACCACGTCGGAGGTCTGGAAGAGGCACACTTGTTGGGGAGGTATGTTTTAAAAACTAAACCAAAAATGGTAATCAACGAGACATATGAGAAAATTTTATGGGAGCAAAGTCTTAGAGGAGGTGCGGAGCTTTCAGAGGAGGCTCCCCTTAATTTTTCTGATCTTTGGGAGGTAATAAGACCAACAAAGCTGAAAGATTTTCCAAGAGAAACAGAAGAAGTTGATATAGGATCACTAAACATAAAAATGCCAAGAACTATGCATTTCCCCGATAGCGCGAGGTCTTGGCAAGATTGCGCCTGGAGCTGCGGAATTATCTTGGATAACAAAGTCTTCTTCACCTCAGATACAAGATTTGATCAAGATCTTCTTCAACATTACGACGAGCTATTCGGTTTCGAAATAATTTTTCATGATTGCCAACTTTTTACAGGCGGGGTGCACGCATCATTGGACGAGTTATGCGCTTTACCTAGAAGTTTGCGTGAAAAAATTGTACTCATGCATTATGGGGATGATTGGCAAAAATATTTGAAAAAAGCTAGTGATGCTGGCTTTCACTCTTGGGCAAAAGAAGGTCACACCTACACTTTTTAATGCCTGCTAACCAGTTGAAGTTAATCTCTCTATTATGCTTAACTCTCCCCCTTAGATTTTAACCGTTTGGGAATCTTAAATATGGGAATGTTGGATGGAAAGGTAGCTTTGGTAACAGGCGCCGGAGGCGGGTTAGGCGAAACACACGCTTTGCTGTTAGCAAAAGAAGGAGCTTCAGTGGTCGTCAATGATCTCGGCGGGGCCCGAGATGGGTCAGGCGAAAGCTCAGGGATGGCTGATCAAGTAGTAAAAAAAATTCGAGACTCAGGCGGAAACGCGGTAGCTGATTATGGAAACGTGACTAGTGAAGAAGATGTGAAACAGATGGTTCAGCTTGCTGTTGCAGAATTTGGGAAACTTGATTTCTTGATAGCAAATGCAGGAATTCTTCGAGATAAATCTTTTAAAAACATGGAAAACGACAATTGGGATGTGGTCGTCGACGTTCACTTAAGAGGCACCTACCTAACGGTAAAACATGCATATCACCAAATGTTAGCTCAAGATCACGGAGGAAGTATCGTAGTGACCTCGTCAACCTCTGGATTGCTGGGAAACTTCGGCCAAACTAACTATGGAGCCGCAAAAGCCGGTATCGCTGGATTTGCTCGGTGTCTCTTTCAAGAGGGTCTCAAGTACGGAATTAGAGTCAACACCTTGGCTCCAGCAGCGTGGTCGCGACTGACGGCAGACATTTTTCCAGAGGGACAAAATATGGAAGAACTATTATCGCCCGACAAAGTATCTCCCCTCGTAGTCTGGCTCGGTTCTGACGACGCTAAAGATGTAACGGGCCGACAGTTCCTGGTAGCCGGAAATAGCGTTCAACTGATATCTTGGCAAGCGCAAGAGATAGCTATTAAGGATAATACAGAAAAGCCTTGGACTGTTGCGGAGATTGGAGAGAAAGTCAGCGAGAATTTTGAGAAATGGCCAAAGGGAATCCAGCCGACAAAAAGAGGCTTTGACTAAAACCTTTAAAACAAACCGTAATAAAGAGGATTGGAGAATTCAAATGAAAGATCAGTATGGAGATGTTTCAGTAACGAAACTAGAGGGGAATGTGGCTCAATGCGAGATCAAAAGACCGCCGAACAACTTCTTCGATCACCAGTTGATTATGGACCTCGCGGATTGCTTTGAAGATATAGACAAGGAGAACGCCATTCGTTCCATTGTCTTGTGTGCCGAAGGAAAGCACTTCTGCGCTGGCGCAAACTTCTCATCCTCCGAAAAATCTGCCGAACTAGAAACACGAACAGAGAGCGACAGAAACCCCTTATATGACGAAGCCGTTAGACTTTTTAGATGCAAAAAACCCGTTGTAGCAGCAATACAAGGAGCTGCTGTTGGAGGGGGTTTTGGTCTGGCGTTAATGGCGGATTTCAGAGTAGTTTGCCCAGCAACGAGAATGACGGCAAATTTTGTAAAACTTGGCTTCACACCCGGTTTTGGGTTAACTCACACACTAGAGAGAATTGTTGGTGCGCAAAAAGCAAATCTACTTTTCATGACTGGCCGGCGAGTGAACGGAGAAACGGCTTATGAGTGGGGTTTAGGCGATTTATTCACTGACAATGAGACAGTTCGCTCATCCGCAGTTGAGCTGGCTACAGAGATCGCAGAAAATGCACCGCTCGCACTAATATCCATGCGAGAGCAAATGAGACCTAATCTCGCTGAGGCGGTTAACGACGTAACGACAATTGAGAGCAGAGAACAAAAATGGCTCCAAGGGACCAATGACCATAAAGAAGGGGTGCAAGCTGTTTCGGAGAAAAGGCCTGGAAGATTTACTGGCTCGTAATTTTTTCGTC
>CAJWLI010000139.1 GCA_913043075.1 uncultured Gammaproteobacteria bacterium | reverse complement strand
ACTTTGCCTTTCCCATGAGACGCGCCAAAAAAGACCCCTCCCTTCCCAACTCTCGGAAACACTGCGTATCCGAAGGAATTATCAAAATAGGGCCTGAGAACTGGTGAGGATTCAAAAAGGTCCATCGTACCGTTATATTCATCTGCCGAGACCCAAGAAACTGCTAAGACAGAAATGCAGATTAGAAAGAATAGTTGTCTTTTTAATTTGTTAACCATACCTTCGCCGCCTTGAAGAGTTTGGAACTATAATAGTGGATGAATTCCTATCAATCAAAAATCATCTTGCTTTCTCTCTGGAGGTCGCCTTCTTTAAACTTTTGCAAACAATCACTGGGTAAGTGCATTTATCAAATAGAACTGCCTATTTCTGGTAATCTTTTAACAATAATTTTGGGACAGAACAAAAATGGATAAGAGAAAAAAGATTCTTTGCCAATTTTGCGGAATGTCGCTTTTTAATACCAGCAAAACGTGCCCTAAATGCGACTCTGATATTGAAGATCAGTACCATTCTACTACTCTCACCGTCGATGTAGCTCACAACAAGGAAACCGTTAAGCAAGCCATAGAAAAGCTTTATCAAGTTATTGAAACAAACCAGATTATGAAACATCGTCAAATCAGAATCATCGTAGGATCCAAAATGATAAGGGAAGAGGTGATGAATGAACTGGAAGCTTTAAAACGCGGGAAAGCAATATTTGATTTTGGATTGGATGGAAAAAATTCGGGCGCCCTCCTTATAAGGATGGAAAACTGAGAAGAATTTAGCTCGAAATTCTTGACGAGTGTAAGTATAAAGGATGAAGAGTTTTTTAAGAGAAATTAACAATGACTAACAGACGAATAGTAATTGATAGCCTCCCCACAGAGAATTTGACTGAGAAGAATTTTAAAATTGTGGAAGATCAAATACCCTCGATGGAGGAAGACGAGGTCTTGTGTCACACACTGCTCGTGACAATTGCCGCGGGTAGTCGGGCTGGTCTTCAAGGAAGCGCGAGTTATGCGGGTGCGCCCAAAACGGGAGTGGTAATGAATGCGACTGGGGTCTGTCGTGTAGAAGCATCGAAAAGCGATAAATTCAAAAAGGGCGATTTAGTGGTATGTCAGAGCGGCTGGCAGGACTATAGCTCTCAAAAGGCAGCGCTATGTCAAAAGATAGTCGATGATATAGATTTGATACATTATCTAGGGGCTCTCGGAACAAATGGCTTGACGGCATATTTTGGTCTTCATCGAGTAGGGGAACCCTCTTCGGGAGAGACGGTGCTTGTGAGCGCAGCGGCAGGGAGCGTTGGGCACCTAGTGGGTCAATTCGCAAAACTAATTGGTTGCAATACTGTGGGAGTCGCCGGCAGTGAGGAAAAATGCGCCCAGGTCTCAGAGCGTTTGGGCTTCGATTCAGCGGTTTCATATCGATCAGAAAATTTCAGGAAGGAATTGAAAGAGGCCTGCTTGAAAGGCGTTGACATATATTTTGACAATGTGGGTGGCGAAGTTTTAGGCGCTGCTCTTTTTAGGATGAAAGAAAAAGGGCGAATAGTATGCTGTGGCGCAGTATCACAGTACGACACAAGCCGACCATCTGGGAGCCCAAGAGGCATCCCAGGCTTGCTAGTAAATAAAAGAATCAGAATGGAGGGGTTCCTGGTGTTCGATTATCTGAAGGAATATGAATCTGCAAAAAAAGAAATAAAACAATTGATCCAGGAAAAAAAGATTTTTCCCGAGAACGATGTTTACGATGGTTTAGCTACAGCACCTTCTGCGTTCGTTGATCTATTAGGCGGAGGAAATATCGGAACCAGAATCATTAAAGTGGATCATTAGAAAATGAATCAAGAAAACACACAAGGGGGGGCAATGACTAAGTTCTCAATTTTAGATCTTGCGCCAATAAAAGAAGGCGGTGACGCCAAGCAAGCGCTAAACGAATCTGTGGAAATATCACAATGCGCGGAGAGCTGGGGCTATTCGCGTTACTGGGTTGCCGAACATCATAATATGAGAGGCATAGCCTCAGCTGCGACTTCGCTCGTTATCAGTCACATAGCCAGCAATACAAGAAGTATAAGGGTCGGTGCTGGCGGTATCATGTTACCTAATCACAGCCCGTTAATTATCGCAGAGCAATTTGGAACATTAGCAACTTTGCACGGCAACAGGATAGATCTTGGTTTAGGTCGAGCGCCGGGAACCGACCAGAATACGATGCTGGCGCTTCGGCGATCCGGAACAGAAGACGTAAGTCAATTTCCTAGAAACGTGGTTGAACTTCAGCACTATCTAAAGCCGGCTGAAGATAATCAACCAATAATCGCCACACCGGGAGAGGGAACCAACGTCCCAATATATATACTAGGTTCGAGTCTTTTTGGTGCTCAGTTAGCAGGGATGCTCGGACTACCCTTTGCGTTCGCGAGTCACTTTGCGCCAGGAGCTTTGCAACAAGCTTTAGAAATCTACCGAAATAGCTTTAAACCCTCGGATCAGTTAGAAAAACCTTATTCGATTTTGGGATTCAACATTTGTGCTGCCGACAACCATGATACAGCAGTATTTCATAGAACTTCTTCAATCAAATCTATTATCCGTCTTCGTCAAGGCAACCCGGGAAAGCTTCCTAGGCCCGAAAAAAACTTCGAAGAAAAACTGAATGAGTCGCAAAGACAAGTTGTTTCGCAAATGTCGAAATGCTCGGCTGTTGGTGACGCCGAAAACGTAGAGGCAGCAATTTCTGAATTCTTGCAAGCCACGAGCGCAGACGAGATCATTTTTAATTGCTCTATTTTTGACCACGAAGCAAGACTAAGGTCATACGAAATAACGAGCCAGGTAATGAATGGGATTCGCCGCGAGGGGAGAAAAAACGACCGAAAAGAGGCGCGTTCATTATATTCTTAATTAGGATCAGTCTGGCAGGCCAAGTACTCGCTTCGCAATAATGTTCAACTGAATTTCTTTCGTTCCTCCAGCTATTGTGAGTGACTTTTGATAAAGCCAACTTCTTAAAGCTTCCAACTCCTTTTCGGTTGCTCCACTTTCGGTATCCCATCGATAGCCAGAGGGTCCCATTGCATCCATCAAGATTTCATCACCAGCTTGTATATTGAGAGCATTTGTCAATTTAACCGCTGAAGAGGTAAACGCAGGTGCTCTGGCTTCTAATTCTTCAATGGCTCTACGCTGAGTTATTTGCTGAGACTTTGTGTTCATTTCATATTTCAATAATCTTTCACGTATTGCAAAGTCAGAGACTACGCCATCGGAGGTTCCCACATACTTTCTCACCAAATCAGGCAGAAGACTATCTTGCGTCAACCCACCTTGAGATCCTGAAATGTTTATGCCAGCATGAGTTGATCTCTCGAACTGAAGTAATCGCTTACCAACAGTCCAACCATTGTCAATGCCCCCAATAATATCCTCTGAGGAAGCAACAGCATCTTCGAATACGGTCTCACAAAACGGAGACGAACCCGATAACAGAGGAATTGGACTAACCGAAACACCTTGTTGATGCATGTCCACAAGGATCAAGCTTATACCTTCATGCTTTGGTTTTTGGGGGGAGGTCCTTACTAAAACGAATATATAATCGCAATAGGAAGCATCGCTCGTCCAAGTCTTTCTCCCGTTCAGCCAATATTGATCTCCGTGTTTATCTGCTCGAGTCGATAGGCTAGCTAAATCCGAACCGGCTCCAGGCTCAGAATAACCCATTGCCCAAGCGCCTTCACCACGAGCACATATGGGGAGCCAGCGGGCCTTTTGATCATCGGTTCCAAGTTCTAAAATCGTTGGGCCTATGTAGTTTACGCCGCGGCCAGTCAATGGCGGGCGAGCATCAATTCGCTTAATTTCCTCTATTAAAATTCTGTACTCATCATTACCGAGTCCCGCTCCACCAAATTTCTTAGGCCATGTCGGGACCGTCCATCCTTTCTCAATCATTCTTTCGAGCCAAAGTCTGAGCTCGGGATGAAGGTCTACTGATCTGCTGCCTATCGGAACATAACCGGATCCTCTTGCGGTTTGCGGACAATTGGTCTCTAACCAATCCCTAGTTTGCTCTCTAAAGCCCTCTAGCTCTTCCATTCTGTCTCCTCTTCAAGCTCCTCTCTCCTTACTTTACTTCAAGGAGCTCAATATCAAAAATCAAAACCGAATCAGGTGGTATTCGTCCGCCCCCAGCGCCCCTCGCCCCATAGGCTAACTCAGGGGGTATGAACAAACGCCAGTGAGATCCCTCATTCATCAATTGAAGAGCTTCGGTCCACCCTTTAATGACACCACCCACCGAGAAGGTGGCAGGAGCACCTCGTTGTCGAGAACTGTCAAAAACAGTGCCGTCGACAAACTCTCCCTGATAATGTGTCACCACGGTCGAGGATGAACTCGGTTTTACCCCGCCTCCCTCTTTCAGAACGATGTATTGGAGACCGGTAGAAGTGGTTACAACGTTAGGACGAGAGCTATTTTCTTCCAAGAAAGCACTCCCAATGGAAGGAAGCGCATCATTGTGTTTCGCGTGTTCTTCATCCAAAGCACGTGAACAGCCATTGAGGAAGATTATAGTTAAAATAACAACAGTAGCGTTAGAAATAAATTTCATAAGCGAACTCCTCTCAGGAAATAAATTAAAGGGAAAAAATGATGCGCTTTTCGGGGGCACTAATTAATTTTTCGCTAGGCACAAGTTTTCTTCCGTGCAAAACTCCTTATGTTTGTGGATAATATAGTAATGAATAAACTAAACGAAGAAGAGAAGTGGGTCATCCTTCAAAAAGGCACTGAAAGGCCTTTTT
>CAJWLI010000138.1 GCA_913043075.1 uncultured Gammaproteobacteria bacterium | reverse complement strand
TAGTGGAACACTCATTGAAGATAAGCTGATGGGACGGCTCTCGATCTTAAACTAGAATAGAGGAGACTGGGTAAATAACCCAATCTTGGGCACTAAACTTAATAGTCACGATATTTTAGCGGCGAGGATTCAATTCCTTTGGACGCCTGCAGATGACGTAACAGTGTTACTAAGTCACAAGCAGGAAAACTCGGAGAGAGGTGGTAGTCTCTTTCGGGCTAATGTAATTGACACCGGAACCAATAAACTTAATGAAAACTACCAGAGAGACGTTGTATTTCATGATAGCGGGAAGGGGCGACCCACCGCTGACGCCCCTGGTGGCGATGGCGGGCGGAACTCCGCGAGACAGTTAGGCACGACTTTGAAAGTGGACTGGGAACTTTCAGACCACACCTTCACGTCTATCACAGGCTATCTTCGCACTATAGATTACTTCGCTCGCGGCGATATCGACGGGGGTTTTGGGTGTTTATTTACTTGTCCGGGAAGGCCCTCTGGTCCCGCGAGTTCCCCCTTTAGTCCTTTCAATTCTCCATTCGTTGTGAACATCGACACTGGTGGAGATCGAGACGTTACCCAATTCACACAGGAGGTCCGTATTGCGAGTAATCTAGACGGACCGTTGAACTATCAAATCGGCGGGATTTACTTTGATGATAAGCTCGTCAGCATTTCAAATAGCCAAAACGCAGGGGCAACTGCATTCACATCAAATTCTATTAATACCATTGAAAACACCTCTTGGGCAGTTTTCGGGCAGATGACATTTGATCTCTCAGATCAAATGACCTTGACGGGTGGTCTGCGTTACTCAGACGATGAGAAAGATGCTGATCCAATAGATCTAACGGGCGCTATAGCAACGGTGCCAATCTCTCTCGAGGATGAATTCCTGAGTTTCGATCTTTCGTTATCCTACGATTGGTCGGACTCCACTCAAGCCTACGTGAGGGCCGCATCGGGTTTTCGCGCGCCATCAATTCAAGACCGCATTCAAGACGACACAGAGGTCACGACAGCAGGCTCTGAGGAGATTATCTCGTACGAGATTGGTATAAAAGGCGAGGCTGAGCGTTTTCGCTATAGCTTGGCTGTCTTCGCCTATAAAGTTGACGATATGCAATTGGTCGCAATCGGCGGTGAGTCAAACTCTACTACTCTTCTCAATGCCGAGGAAGGGAAAGCTCATGGATTTGAGGCTGAGATCGAATACGCGGTTACTGAAAACCTAATAATTTCTGCTGGTTTTGGATATGCTGATACGGAAATCAGTGATCCGAGCCTCTCTCTTCCTCCCGGACCCTTGACCACGCCTCTTGATCCATTGACGCCTGATGGCAATGCATTGATTGACGGAAACCCTTTTCAGCACGCACCTGAGTGGACCGGCAATTTGGAGATATCTTATTCGTACCCTCTTAGCGATGGTAATGAGCTCTATGCCTTCACAGATTGGAGATGGAAAGGTGAGACCTCAGATTTTCTGTACCAAAGTATCGAATATACTTTTGACACTCAATTCGAGGGCGGTTTGAGGATTGGATATCGGAATCTTAGCTCAGACTTAGAGATAGGATTTTTTGGTCGCAACATAACCGATGAAGACAACTTGATTGGAGGGATCGACTTCGCTAATAACACCGGTTACGTAAATGAACCTAGGATCTGGGGTGCCGAAATTAAGTTAGGATTCTAACATTTCACCAAAGGGGGGCGCTCCTTACGAGCATTAGGCGACCTCGAGAAATGGCCCGAATCGATTTGGGCCATTTCTGCTTTTAACCTAAGGGGCTTTCTAGCCGAGACGGTTAGTCAATATTCTCACCAGTTCATCTTCGAAGGCGCTTTGATCCTCCCAGCCTAAGGCGCACCTGACAACTCGGCCATTCTTTTCATCTAAAACGGTGTAACCCTCGTCTGTGACCCTTATTCGTAGATCTTCCATGACCAGGAATTTCTCTGAATACGTCAAGTGCACTGCCAAAGTATCGAACAAAGTCGAGCTCGCAGTATTAAAATTGGGCTTGGGTTCAAGCCAATCAGCCTTTGGCAACCAAGCTTTATAATTGTCGATAAGTGCTCGGATCCAAGGGTCGTTGTTGTTGAAGATCTTTTGGTATCGTTTGCCCTTCAATTTTATGAGGCCGCATGTATCTAAAGGGGCAATCGTGCATTCCCACGGGGCATCGAAAACCTTCTGGAGAGATTTTGGATCGACCTTTACATTCCATTCCTTAGCAGGGCCTTCCTCGCCGTCATATCCCCGTTTTATGGAACCATGCATACCAACGAAACGGGCGTTCTCCGCGATTGAAGGGTCCCTCCGAAGTGCCTCAGCAATGTTGGTGGCTGGCCCAATACAAAGCAGAGTGACCCGCTCGGACGAACTTTTTATAGTTTCGATTAAAGCTTCTACTCCGTCTTCATAGATCGCCCCTTGATAATTCCCGAGCTGATAATCACCAAGCCATTCGCTTTGGTTACCTGGTTTGTCTGATGGATCCAGTCCTAGGCCAATTGGAACGTTTGCGCTGTCTATTTTTTGTAATAGTTTAGCAAGTAAGCGAGTGCGATATTTTGTATTGCCAAAGTCAGTAGTAATAAGCTTTGTTGCCACCCTAGGCGAGCGCAACAGCATCATTAGTGCCCAAGTATCATCGATATCGTCACCGATATCCGTATCAAGGATTACTGGAATAGGCTTTAAGGTTGATCGTCTCTGGCCAGTGGCGGGTATCGATTTGAATATCAACGAACCAATTGCCGCCAGACTAAATCTATTAATTGTTCTTCTTGTGTATTTTTGCATTTTTAGTTTCGCACCGAGATTTTGCAACTAGCCCCCTCAGAGTAGCTCAAAAGTAAAACCATTTCTCGTAAGCATTTTTTTGCTTGCGCCTGATGCCTTGCTTTTTTATTAGAATTCCCGATTTCCAGAAAATTTGTTTCTTAGTTAGATTTTTCGGTCAAAAAAGCTTTGATCTCTATCGCCGTTAGGTTTGGCGCCTCGCACATTGGCAAGTGTCCAACCTTAGGATAGATCTTTACCTGAAAGTCTTTAATATTTTTCAAGAATTGAAGGTGAGATTCTACATCTATAATTTTGTCCTCTTCCCCATGAATAATTAAAGTAGGTGCTTTGATTTGTTGCAATAGCGTAAGGTGGTTGTTTGGCTCATTTTTATCACCAGTCATATCAAAAAGAATTGCATCTCTTGAACCCTCCATAAGAACAAGATCATGGAACTCTTCGGCGAGGGATCGAGTTGCAAGAGCTTGGTCATATAAGCTTTTTTCTAGACCTTGGTGGGCAAAGAATTTTGGAGTAAAAAGTGTGAGGAAATTTCGGGTCATGTTTGATTCCATCAATTTCCAAGCAAGGGGGCGTTCCGATTTCTGAGTTTGGGAGGGCCTTTCAGCCCCGCCCGAAGCGATCAGGATCAGTTTGTAGACTTTCTCAGGATAAGCTGATGCGTATCTCCATGAGACTCTCCCTCCCATTGAATTTCCACCAATAGAAAATTTATCAATTTCCAGATTTTCTGCGAGTTCGTTAATTACATTCAAAGCTGAATTTATCAAGTAATCCTTCGAGGGGATCGCCCCGGTAAGACCAAATCCTGGGAGGTCTATAGTTATCACCCTTAGATCGTTTGAAAGCAAGGGAGACATTTTTTTGAAATTAAGGTGAGAGCCTGTAAAGCCATGCAACAGTAGAATTGTGTGTTGGTCTTTATCTCCTTCGTCAGTGAAATGTAGCCTCCCTCCCCCAGAGAGTCTTAGGAATTTTGACGTATGGCTCGTATATTTCTCTTCAAGGACCTTTCTTGGAATATCGAAGTAAATACTATTCAGAATAAAAACTATGGCCGCAATTAATAACGCGAGTAGGCTCCAGTTAAAAGTTCTTGTCATTGTTTTTTAAAAGATTCTGATTGGTTTAATTGTCATAGTTTCGAGATAAAAGAGCTAATTTTATAGCCCTCCAAAACGCTCCTCTTCTATTTTTTTATACTCGAAGGAATGCATACCGGGTCTTAGCTTTGTAACATAGAACCAAGGACATATTAAAAAACTTCGCTAATTGGCAAATAGATCACGTAATTGTAAACGCAGCCATTTCTGCTTCTCGGGACGATGTTCGTAGGCCACTTGCATGGCGCTGACGGCAATCTTGGTTTTGTAGACCACTGACTCGTCTTCCAATTGATCGGCGGAAGGCTTTTTGTTGTTGAAGGTCAAAGAGATCCCCGGATAAATGGCTGTCTTCAAACCAGAACCCCTCGCTAGAGGGTCCTTGGACAGATCTTCGGTAAAGAATGACCCGTATTGGTTGTAGCTACCGATGCGGGAGAAAGACCAGACAGTTGATGGAGTTATCGCTTCTGGAAAGTTTACATTTAATGCCATTCCAGTTGGCAGAATCGGGCCTTTCTCCGCTTTTTTCATTAGTTCATTTAGCAGAGTAACAGCGTGATCGGCGATAATGAGCGACAAGGGATTGTCGGCATGGTTGCCTGATTTACCTGCCTCGCCTTCAGTGCTCAGACCGGCGCTCAAAGCAATGGCAGCAATGCCTCTGCTGGCGGCATACTGCACATTACCGACTGTGCCGGAACTGATCACGATACTTCCCACATTTTGGCCTTGGTTGGGGCCAGAGATTACAATGTCTGGGGCTCCTCCCCATCGGGCAGGCGCAAGAATATCTAGACCATAGGCAGTTGCCATTATTGGAGTGCCATTCACATAGAAGAAGTCGCTGTAGTCAAAAGCCTCCTCTTTCTTTGTTACGGGTCCGACGCCCAAATCACCGGTGGA
>CAJWLI010000137.1 GCA_913043075.1 uncultured Gammaproteobacteria bacterium | reverse complement strand
ATACAGATCTTTCCATACCTTAGATCCGAAAGGTCTTCGGAACCAGGATCGATGCCAAGCGCGATAGATATGTCATTGACCTCACTAGACGCCAGAATCGAACCAGTTTCAACCTCCCAAGTATTTAATATCTTTCCTTTGAGGGGCATTATCGCTTGGGTTTCCCGATCCCTCGCCTGCTTCGCAGACCCGCCTGCGGATTCGCCTTCAACCAGGAAGAGTTCCCCTCGGGAAGGATCAACGCAAGCACAGTCAGCCAATTTTCCTGGCAAAGCAGGGCCTGTCACGGCTTTTTTTCTTACAACCTTTTTTCCAGCCTTAATTCTATCTTGAGCATTTTCAATGGCTAAAGCAGCAATAGCCTCGGCTTCTTCGGTATTCTGATTCAACCAGAGAGAGAAATAGTCCTTGACCGCTCCCGAAACAAATGCAAAGGCTTGTCGACTATTAAGCCGCTCCTTTGTCTGGCCGGCAAACTGAGGATCAATCATTTTAATTGATAGTACAAAGTTACAATTTTTCCAGACATCCTCAGGCGCGATTTTTATTCCTCGCGCAAGTAAATTTCTAAATTCACAAAACTCACGCAACGCGTCTACAAGCCCAGTTCTGAGCCCGTTTACATGTGTGCCTCCCTGACTAGTAGGGATCAGGTTTACGTAACTTTCCGAAAGGGCCTCATCATTGTGTGTTTGCCATTGAACTGCCCACTCTGCCTCTTCTACTTCCCCCTCAGCACTCCCATAAAAAGGATTTGCCAAAACAAGCTCTTTGTTTGAAAGCTCCGAGGACAAATAACTTTTCAATCCATCCTCATAATGCCAATCATACTTACTCTCGTTTTTGTTCGAAGCTGTCTCGTCTTCAAAAACAACCGTTAAGCCTGAGCACAAAACTGCTTTCGCTCTGAGTAAGTGTTTTAATCTAACCACCGAGAATTTTGAGGAATCAAAATAAGAAGGATCCGGGAGAAAATTGATCAAAGTTCCTGTATTTCTTTTTCCAACATTATCTTTTATTGATAAGTTGCTATATTTTTTTCCATCTCGATATGAAATATGGTGAAGCTTGCCATCACGCTTGATAAAAACTTCAAAAGATTTAGAAAGTGCATTAACAACTGATACACCTACGCCGTGCAATCCACCAGAATATTTATAACTGTCACTGCTAAACTTTGCCCCCGAGTGAAGACGCTCTAGAATTAACTCGATTCCAGGTATCCTCTCTTTTTTGTGGATATCTACAGGCATACCTCGTCCATTGTCACTGACCGAGATCGAGCCATCTTTTCTTAAAGTGACTCGTATTTCGGACGCGAAACCGGCTAAAGCTTCGTCAACACTGTTATCTATTACTTCTTGGGCGAGATGGTTAGGTCTTGACGTATCTGTGTACATTCCTGGTCTTTTTTTTACGGGATCAAGTCCCTTTAAGACCTCAATAGCATCTGCGCTGTAACTGTCTTTCATTTTTTTCCTTAGGCTTCAAGCGCTAGGCAAACAGTTTGACTTAGAACCAACCCGATAAAATCTAGTCCACCGAAAAAAAATTCGTGATTAAATACAAAAGAGAAAACACTGCTCAAACAAATTAACGGCTTTTAGGAGAACTCTAACTGATTCAACGAGTATCCTCTTTTCATAAAATGCTCCAAAAGCTCGCCTAAATAACGGTTAGCTTGCGATTTTTCATCAGGCTGAAAAAGCTTTTCATTAAACAATGGGTAACGATATTCAAATTTCCTGTGTTGTTCAAACGAGATAACTTCAGCTGACTTAGTATCTTTGTAAATTCGAAACTGGAGATTTGGCCATTTAATTATTCGATGCTCTGGAAAAATCTCTATCCGCAAATCGAAAGTAATTGTGAAAGGACATCTTTCGGTAACTATAAAATCTGCTGTTGCTTTTTCATAATGATCTGTCTCAAAACCGAATTTCTTCCCGTCACATTCATCTATCTCTGGAAAAATTCTTAAAAGACGATAGTAATTCGCATCACACTCAGCCAAGTCAGCTACTAGATCTGGCACGTAGCGACCAAATCTTCGTTTTTTTCTTTGATTACCCAAGTTAGACCTATCTTTTAGCCAAATTTTCTAATGTATATTATCTGGAATCGACAAGACATGATCAATAAAAAGTAGAGACGAATTCTCCTAAGCGAATTTAATTTTAAAAAATCTTGGAGAAATAGCAGAAGTTCTAGTCTATATTCTCCGATTTAGCTTCACCGTCTTGTTTTACAACGTAACTAGCTTTTTGAAAATATTGTGCACAAACGCATTTTAGTTCCGATTTATGGCGTTCACTATTCCTAATTCTGTGATTTTCAGACTGCCTTTATTAGCTTCTAATATTGCGTTAGCAGCGAATCTCATTTGTGACCTAAGACCGCTGTCTAACATGAGTCTTTTTATTTCGTTTTTAAGCGCAGAAGAGTCTTTTACGATTGACATTCCGCCATTTTCTTCAAAATCTCTTACAATATCTTCTATGTTCTCAATAAAAGGTCCCATAATAATTGGACATCCGGCACGAACTCCTTCCAACATATTATGCCCTCCCAGCGGAACTAGGCTGCCTCCGACAAAAGCGAGATGGGAGCAGCAATAGATAGATGGCAGCAATCCCATTTTGTCTATGATTAGAATATTTTTATCGGCAGAGAGAGAATCAGTTTTGCTGAAAAGCTCTGGATTTAAGCCATACTTCAAAGCCATGGATTTAACCCGACCTATTCGATTCATGTGTCTTGGCGCTAAGATAAGCAGTAAATTTGGGAACAAGATACGCAGGTCAGTAAAAATATTTAGGAGAACATCTTCTTCCCCTTCATGGGTACTTGCTCCGAGTAACACTGTCCGCTGTCCAACAATCGTCTTAGCGCTATCGACTGCTTCGCTATTGATATTCGGAAGAGATATATCGAATTTTAAATTGCCAGTAACCTCAATATTGCTTCTTTTTACACCCAAAGAAACAAACCGATTTTTATGACGAAGCGTTTGCACTCCACAATAATCTAGCGCCTCAAACATGCTCTTTGTCCAGAAGCGAATGTTTCGATAGGTTCGCGCAGAACTCTTAGACATTCTTCCATTGACTAAAAATATCTTTATTTTTTTTGTTTGACATTCCGAAATCATATTGGGCCATAGCTCTGTTTCAGAAATAATAAGAGCCTTAGGATTATTACTTGAGATAAATCTCCTTATCGCTGCCTTAAAATCGAGGGGAACAAACGAGGTTTGCACCTTATTTCCTAAGAGCTGTTGAACCCGCTCCTTACCAGCAGGGGTAGTGGTTGTAACAATACAATCTAAATCTCGGTTTACGAGATTATTAATCAAAGGATAGGCTGCTACTGCTTCTCCTACTGAAACCGCATGTATCCATATGCAGTCTCGGACGCTATCTTTTCGCTTGAAGAAGCCAAATCGTTCTTTGAAAGAGGTGCGATAGAGTGGTTCCCTAAAGGACTTCAAAATCAGACGACTGAGGATAAAAGGTAAAATCAAGATAAAAATGAAATTATAAATCGATAAAAACAATTTAACTCAGTTAAGTTTTTTTTTTTAGAATACCCATAGATTGCAATTAGTTCCAGATAGAATCGAAACAATATATTGACGGATTAAAGAATGTATACTTATTCCGCTTGCATAAAGAGCTCTTAATTTGAATACTCAAAAAGTTGATTTTGCTATTATTGGAGGAGGTGTCACGGGGCTTTGGTTAAATGCTCTGCTCGCGAGAACCGGATTCTCTACTATATTAATCGAAAAAGCAGCTCTAGGAATGAAACAAACTTTAGCCTCGCAGGGAATGATTCACGGCGGAGTTAAATATTCTTTAAGCGGTTTGGTCAACAACCATTTCGATACGTTAAAAGGCATGCCAGATCGATGGATGAAGTGCTTGTCCGGCGATGACCCGGTAGATCTGAGAAACGTAAAAATTTTAAGCCCACGGTCTTACATGTTCTCTGACGCAAGCCTCTCTTCGAAGCTGGTAACTTTTTTAGGAAGTCTGTCGCTGCGCGGGCATGTTTCGCCAGTTAAGCCCGCAAACTTTCCTAAAGTCTTTAGTAACCCCAAATTTAAAGGCAATCTTTATGAGCTAAAAGATATAGTAATTGACACAAAGTCTCTAGTCGAAAATTTAACGCGCGAGTTTGAAACAAGAATCGTAAAAGGGCACCCTGAAATAGTCTGTAAAGCGGGGAGAATCTCGAGCCTAATTATCGGTAGGAAGTATCGAGTTAAAGCGGAAAAGTATATTTTGGCAGCTGGCGTCGGGAATCAAGAAATTATAAACGCTGTGGAAATTCCATTAGAAATGCAAAACCGTTCACTTCATCAGGTAGTGATAAGAGGGAAGAACTTGCCAGATCTTTTCGCGCACGCAGTTTCAATCCGAGATCTCAGCAAGCCCAGAATAACTTTTACTACACATATTTTAGAAGGCTATAAGTATTGGTATTTGGGCGGCGAGCTAGCAGAATCCGGAGTTAAAAGAACAAGTGTCGACCAAATAAAGTTTGCCAAAGAGGAGCTAAACAATATTTTACCTTGGATAGATTTCTCTGAATGTAAATTCTCTACTTTTAGGATTGATCGAGCCGAACCAAAATCTAAGAAAAATTTAAAACCAGCCAAGGCGTTCGTTCGATTCTACGAAAATACTATAGTTTGCTGGCCAACAAAGTTGGCATTGACACCGCAGCTCGGAGATGACGTATTAAGCAATATTTTCATTAAACCAAACGCCGAGCCTGAATTATTTCAAGCAGAAAGACCAGAAATTGGAGAAATTCCATGGATATAG
>CAJWLI010000136.1 GCA_913043075.1 uncultured Gammaproteobacteria bacterium | reverse complement strand
GTAAAGCGATGAACCGCTCGCTCGCTAATGTTCTTTTCAGTGGTTTTGGAGCTGTCAAACAAGGGAAGGCAATCGAGGGGGAAGTCAAGCCGATATCTGTTGAAGATGCCTATTACCTTTTTGAAGCGGCCAGCAATGTTTGTTTCGTTCCAGGCTACGGAATGGCTGTTGCACAAGCTCAGCATGTAGTTAAGGAACTTGGCGAGATCTTGGAGAAAAACGGCGCGGAAGTAAGCTTCGCAGTCCACCCAGTCGCAGGGAGAATGCCAGGACACATGAATGTTCTGCTTGCAGAGGCGGACGTTCCTTACGAACAGCTGGTGGAGATGGATGAGATTAATCCAAGAATAGAGAACGTCGACATAGCCGTTGTCATCGGGGCAAACGATGTGGTGAACCCAAGCGCAAGAAACGACGAAGATTCGCCCATTTATGGCATGCCGATCATTAATGTTGATAAAGCTAGAACAGTATTCGTGCTAAAAAGATCGATGGCATCAGGTTTCTCTGGGGTCGACAATCCATTATTTTTTGGTGAAAACACAAGAATGCTTTTCGGTGATGCGAAAGAGTCAATAGCGGGCGTCGTCTCAGAGTTCAACTAGCTCCCTTCTTTCATGGAGGTCAAGCCAACTTGTCTAGAAAAACAATTTGGATAGCGGTAACAACGTAAAAGTCCGAGACTTATACGTTGTGTATTTAGGCTTGTCCTCCAACAGCTTTTGCTCAATCATCGGGATGCTGATGAATACAAAAAGCAAGAGCATAATTATAGGGCCGGATAAAGCCAAGGGAGTCATTCCATCTCCAGCGGCAACTCCGAAAAGAAAGATAGAAAACCAGAACCCAAGCTCTCCTAAATAGTTTGGGTGCCGACACCAAGACCAAGTCCCCGTCTCAAGAACGGTTGAAGAATCAGACCGAATTGCTCTAAATCGATGGAGTTCTTTATCCGATTGAAACTCAATCCAGACACTTGCCAAACCCAGAAAAAAAGCCAAAATATCTAACCAATTGAGTGGGTTCATTCCAGAGACTGTAACGGAATAAAAAGGGACACAAGCAAGAAAAACAATGATAGTAGGTGCCAAATGTATACCAAAAAAATTTACTGGCACCCAAAAAAACTTTCCTGCCCTTTCTTCAAGAAGCGTGTAACGCCAATCCACGTGACCAAGACCCTTCCAGCTGTAAAGCCAATTGGCTGTCAACCTCAAACCCCAAAACACAACGATTGTGGCTACTAAAAGTTCTCTAGTAAATTCGGTTAAGTCATTCTGATAAGCCATATAGAGAATGATAAAAACTGGCACGATACTCCAGTAAGGGTCATAGAAACTTGAGTTTTTAAACCCCACGCTAAACAGAAAAATCACTGCAGTTGCAAAGACATCAGCGATGAATATTCGAAGCAATAAATGGAGATCTGAAGTAACTAAAAGCGCCCCCCAAGCCACGAGGAAAGCCAATAAGTAACTTAGAAAGACTAAAAGATAGGATTTTTTCATGTTCACAAAATTCCAGACCTCTTACCTAAAAATTGTTGAATTATTGCGGTCCAAAAAAGCAGCCCTCTGACAAGCAATTGTACGCAAGTAAAAGCCACAATATCTCTAAGAACACTTTTAAAAGAAAAAGTCAGCGAAATTCATATTAATACCCTTGCAAAACGCCGTATCTATCGCGATGGAAAGCGCTACCTCCAAACGTGTGCTCGCAGACACGGGATCTCTTCATGAAAAAGCCTATCTCATATTCGTCTGTCATACCTATGCCACCGTGCATCTGTACCCCCTCACTGCTTACAAGATTATAAGTATCGTTCAACCTTGCCTTTGCCAACGAAGCGAGCTCAGGAATCTGATCGGAATCCTCATCGAGTGCGGAGAGTGCCTCTAAGACAACCGATTTAGATAATTCAACCTCACAAAACATCTGAGCCGCCCGATGTTTAAGCGATTGAAAAGATCCTATTGGGACCCCAAATTGTTCTCGTGTCTTCAGGTATTCAACGGTCCGCTCAAAACACTCTTGAATCCCACCGAGCATCTCAGCTGCCAACAATATCCGTCCAACATCCAAAACTTTATCGAGGATTTCCGCTCCTTTTCCTTCCTCGCCTATTAAAACTCCGGAAACCTTATCAAAAGACACGTTTGCTGCATTTCGACTATCGGCCATTTTTGTGCGGGTAACTGCAACTCCCTCGGCCTCACGGTCAACCAACAACAAAGTGAGACCTTCAGATTCGCCTTGTTTTCCAAAACTTCTGCCGACAACAATAAGTTTATCAGCCACGTGACCGTCTAAAACAAAATTTTTAGTTCCCGATATTTCATAACCCGAGGATGCCTTCTCAACTATAGATTTTATCTTATAGGGGCTGTGATGGGCCGTCTCTTCAAGAGCCAAGGCGAGAAGAAGCTTTCCCTCTGCTACTTGACCTAGCAGGCCTGCCTTCATCTCCTCTGACCCACCAAAGATTAAAGCTGACGCTCCAAGGGCCGCTGTAGCAAATAACGGTGAGGCCGCGAGAGTTCTGCCACACTCTTCCATCACAACCCCGAGCCCCATATAACCAAAGCCCAAACCGCCATACGCCTCAGGAACAGTAATACCTGACCACCCCAGCTCCACCATTTGGTTCCAAGTTTCCTTATCAAAACCGAGCGAATCGTTTTCATCTCTAAGCCGACGTAACTGAGTAATTGGTGTGTTGTCTGAACAGAAATTCTTTGCAGAATCTTTCAACATATTTTGATCTTCATTTAATACGAGTGGCATGTAAGCTCCTTAATTTATACTTTGGCTAATAAGAGACAAAATTCTTATAGCACATTAAACCCTGATTGCTTTTATAATGTTGACTGCAACCTGACCCAGGTCTTCACTCAAATATTTGAGCGCGGTTGCGGCGGGGGTCTCGTAGCTGTCTGGAACACGCGGAGTAGCTAACTGCACAAGACTCGAAGCGCCGTGCAAACCTGCCCAAATAATTGCAGCTAATTTTTCTACCGGTTCAGAGCGGTAAAGACCTGTTCTCTGGCCATCCAAAATCGCTCCAACCAATATCTTAAAAACCCTAGCTCTAGCGTCCATCAAAGCGGGATACTCCATTGAGTCGAGCATGCTGCTATCCAACATCAGCTGATATTTTTCTGAATGTTGATCAGCGAACCGCAAATAAACTACTCCCATATCGACCAAACTATCCAAAGAGTTTTTTGGTTTATTATTCCGAACTTGTTCTAGCTGGGATTCTAAAATCTCTAAACCCAAAGTGGCTATTCCAGCAAAAAGGGCGTTCTTCGATTCAAAATGTCTGTAAGGCGCTGTAGCAGAAACTCCTATCTCGCGCGCCATTGCTCTCAGACTGAGACAATCAGTCCCGCCCTGTCGCAAGTGCTCGCAAGCACAATCCAAGATAGCTCTACGCAAGTCCCCATGGTGGTACTTTTCTCTAATCTCAGTTTCTTTCTCTAGTAAATTTTTGTTTTTCAACCGCGAACCACCTAGCCTAATTTCTCCGTCAAACAGTCTAATTCGATTTAGATACAAACTGAAGGGTTTCAACCCGTTAAACTTAGATAAACTCTCGATAATTCACCGGGCAAGTCCGAAACATTTTTGATCACCATGTACTGATTTTCAGGGCACATGTCGCGCAAATAATCGTTTCCTGAGGGATCCACTGTAAGACAGAAGCTTGAGATATCTTGCGCCTTTGCCTCACTTAAGGCCTTCATTGTATCCATTAAACCGTAGGTCTTAGAACTGCGATCAGGCCCATAGTCGTGATCCTGCGGATAACCGTCAGAGATGATTATCAAAGACTTAGTCCTAGATCCTGTGGCAACCAGTTCTCTGATCGCGTGGCGAATTGACGGCCCCATTCTTGTGCTCCGACACGGCTTTAACCCTCCCAACTTCGCTCTCGAATCATCGTTCATTGGTTTATCAAAACCCTTGCATCGATAATAGTCAATTTGCTCGCGTCCATATCCCGAAAACCCGCAAATCGAGTAGGCGTCTCCTAATTCATCGAGGACCTCTGACAACAAAGACACCGCTTCTTTTTCTACATCAATTATCCTTTTACCATTGGCACTAGGGAGCGAGCCTCCCTTCTCTGAATTTGAGTTTTCTCCAGGCGTTTCAATAATATCATCCGTAGAAGCGCTCATATCTACGAGAAAAAGGGTAGCAACATCCCGCTCAACTCTTTGCCTTTGCTCATAGATTGCTTCGTCGGGCACAACGCCTACTTTTTTGTCAATGAAGTAAGAAACTGTTCTTTCTATGTTTAGATCTTCTCCGTCTCTGACTCCTTTTACTTTCCTCAAGTTTTGCGGACGTATTCTGGAGAGCTCTTTTCGAATCTTACTAATGATGTCTGTGTTGTTTTCAATAACCCGGGTGAAATACGAAAGGTCTCTCTCAAGTCTATTGCTCTCTCGCAAGGTGCACCAAGAAGGTCGGTAATCCTTAATCTCAAAGTCCCATTCGTCATAATGAAAAAGTTTCTCTCTCTTTACCACGCGATTCTTTCTAAAACCCGCTTTGAAATCCTCTGCTTCAGTGAGGCCAAAGTTTACTTTTCCTGAATGCTGAAAGCTTGCCGCATCCTCAATATACGCTGAGGCTCCAGATTCTAGGGCTCCTTGCTTCAACTCACCTAGTTCAACGCGATCATTACCTGAAGCGCTGGTATTAATTATTGGATCGCCTCCGAGAAGAGGCTCATCAAGATCTGGGAGTTCTATATCAAGGATATTTGATTTTCTCTCTCCTTCCAGCATCGCTATTGATATTTGACCTCTATATTTTACTGGCTCGGGATATTTTCTTTCTTGAACTGGAC
>CAJWLI010000135.1 GCA_913043075.1 uncultured Gammaproteobacteria bacterium | reverse complement strand
AATGGAACAATTGATCCGGAGGAAGCGATAAGGCGCGCCGCAACGATCCTTCAGCAACAGGTTGCTGTTTTCGTCGATCTTCAGAGCGAATCTGAGCCGGAAGAAATAGAGGAAGAGGATGAGATTGATCCTATATTGTTGAGACCAGTAGATGATTTGGAACTGACAGTCAGATCAGCAAATTGTTTGAAAGCAGAGAATATATATTACATCGGAGACCTTATAAGGAGAACCGAGGTCGAGCTGCTGAAGACTCCTAACTTGGGGAAAAAATCGCTTACAGAGATAAAAGATGTTTTGGCTTCTAGAGGGCTGTCATTGGGAATGCGTCTCGAAAACTGGCCGCCTGCTGTGCTGCGCGGAGATGAGCGAGTGTTAGGTTAGAAATTGCACAAAACAATATACAGCAGAGGAATATAGAAAATGCGCCATAGAAAAGTTGGCAGACAGCTAGGAAGAAACAGCAGTCACAGGAAAGCGATGTTTCGCAACATGGCGTGTTCCCTATTTGAGCACGAGGTTATTAAAACGACGCTGCCTAAAGCAAAGGAATTGAAGAGGGTAGCGGAACCACTAATTACCCTTGCTAAAAACGATTCAGTATCGAATCGTCGATTGGCGTTTGCTCGAACGGGTAGCAAAGAGACCGTTGGGAAGTTATTTGCAGAACTGGGTCCTCGTTATATCGAAAGACCTGGGGGCTACACTCGGATTCTGAAATGTGGTTTTAGGTCGGGAGACACTGCTCCGATGGCTTTTGTGGAGCTAATTGACAGACCTAAAGTTGACGACGATGACTCGTTGGACGATTAAAGACAATGTCCGTAGTAACTTTCAAAAAAAAGCTTGTTTAGATTTAATGTTTAAAACCTTTAACCCCCCTGAAAGAATTCTGATGGGTCCAGGACCTTCGGATGTTAATCCTAGAATACTTGGAGCGCTAGGCAGGCCAACCATAGGCCACTTAGATCCAGCTTTTTTAGGTTTAATGGATGAGGTGAAAGACCTGCTTCGCTACGCCTTTAAAACCGAAAACGAATTAACGATACCAATCTCTGCACCTGGCTCTGCCGGGATGGAAGCGTGCTTTGCTAACCTGGTTGAGCCCGGAGATAAAGTTATTGTTTGCTCTAACGGAGTGTTCGGTGGGCGGATGCATGAAAATGCTCGGCGCGCTGGAGGTGAGGTTCTCTTGCTGGAACACGAATGGGGCAAGCCAGTAAATCCTGAGCGGCTGGAGCAAGCTTTGAAAAAAAATCCAGATGTCTCTTTGGTCGCCATGGTTCACGCTGAGACTTCGACCGGAGTGAGATCTGACGCAAAAACATTGTGTGAAATAGCGAAGCGATTCGGATGTTTGACTGTATTAGACTGTGTCACCTCTTTAGCAGGAGTCGAGGTTGCCATGGATGACTGGAAAGTGGATGCTGCTTATAGCGGTAGCCAAAAATGTTTGTCCTGTGTTCCAGGCCTCTCGCCAATAAGTTTTAGCGATGAGGCCGTTAGAAAGTTCAAGAACCGAAAAACGCCAGTCAACTCTTGGTTTCTCGATATGAATCTCGTTACTGATTATTGGGCTGGAGAAGAGAAAAGAAGTTACCATCACACTGCACCCGTAAATTCAGTTTACGCCTTGCATGAAGCATTACTCATTTTGAAAGAGGAGGGTTTGGAGCAGTCGTGGAAAAGACATTTGGAAAATCATACGCTCCTGCGGAATTTTTTAGAGGATTTGGGATTTCGGTTTCTAGTAGACGAGGAGTATCGGCTACCTCAATTAAATGCAGTGATTCTCCCTCCATCTTTAAATGAAGCTGAAACGAGGCTGTCTCTTCTTAATGATTATAATATAGAAGTTGGGCCCGGTCTTGGCGCGTTGGCCGGAAAGATCTGGAGAATTGGGCTCATGGGTTATGCCAGCAACAAAAGAAATGTTATGACTTGCGTCACTGCCATAAAGGAAAAGCTTGGTTCTTTTTAATTAGTTAATTTAGACCATCTTTTGAGAGGACGTGCTTAAGAGCTAAGCCCGTATAAGATTTTTCTATATGGCTCAGTTGTTCGGGTGTTCCTATACCTACTACTTCTCCTCCATCCTCGCCACCGTCTGGACCTAAATCTATGACCCAATCGCAAGATTTTACAATTTCAAGATTATGCTCGATTACTACTAATGTGTTTCCACGTTCTAGCAACTTATCGAATACTTCAAGGAGTTTTTTTACGTCGTAGAAATGTAATCCGGTGCTTGGTTCGTCGAATATATAGAGAGTTTTTCCTGATTCTTTTTTCGCGAGCTCTTTCGCGAGCTTGACTCTCTGTGATTCTCCTCCCGATAGAGTCACAGAGCTCTGTCCAAGTCTTATATACTCTAGTCCAACTTCCACCAAGGTTCTTAGAATTCGCTCAGCATTGGGAACAGCGTTGAGGAAGTCTCGCGCTTCTGAAACTGTCATCTCAAGCACTTGGTGGATATTCTTCCCTTTATACAATATCTCTAATGTCTCTTTGTTGTATCTTGAGCCATCACACTCGTCACATTTTACAAAGATATCAGAAAGGAAATGCATATTTACTTTTACCAAGCCCTCCCCTTGGCAGCTCTCGCAGCGCCCTCCTTTGATGTTAAAGCTAAATCTGCCTGCTTTGTAACCTCTCGTTCTGGCTTCTTTTGTATTGGCGAATAGCTCTCTGATGTGGCCAAAAATATTTGTATAGGTTGCAGGGTTAGATCTCGGAGTCCTGCCGATTGGTGACTGATCAATTGCTACTACTTTTTCAAAAAACTGCAAACCCTCATGGTTTACGTTTGGGTCATATACTCTGTTCTCCGCCCTATTAAGTACCGTCGCAGCAATCGGATAAAGTGTTTGGTTAATCAAAGTAGATTTTCCCGAACCTGAAACCCCTGTTACGCACGTCATCAAACCTACTGGAATTTCGACCGAGAGGTCTTTTAAATTGTTCCCGTTAACATTTTTGAGATTGATTGTTTTATCTTTATTGATTGCTCGTCTTTCCGGGATAGAGATCTTTAATTCTCCTGACAGAAACTTTCCAGTGAGGGATCGTTCAGCGCTGATCAGATCATCGATGCTCCCAACGGCGATTATTTCTCCTCCTCCCTGTCCGGCTAACGGCCCTACATCCACTATCCAATCCGCCGCTCTCATGGTCTCGAAATCATGTTCTACCACGATGACCGTATTACCCAAGTCTCTCAGTTTAAGAAGAGTGTTAATAAGTTTTTGATTATCTTTCGCGTGCAAGCCAATTGTGGGTTCGTCCAACACATACATTACTCCCACTAAACCACCGCCAATTTGACTGGCAAGCCTGATCCTTTGCGATTCGCCACCAGACAGAGAATTCGATTTTCTTGAGAGCGTTAAGTATCCGAGACCAACATCTTCAAGGAACCCAAGTCTTGCATTAATTTCTCTAAGTATCTTCTCTGCTATTGTCTTATTTTTTCCTCTAAAGACCATCTGATTTAGCTCATTTTTTGCTTCAAAAATTGTCATATCGGTATAAGACGAGATATTCCTTCCTGATAATTTGACCGACCTACCATCTTGGTTAAGCCTCGCCCCTTTGCATTCATGACATGTCTTAATGGTGAGGAATTTCGCTAGATTTTGTCTCACTAACTCAGATTCTGTTTCTTTATATCTTCTTTCGATGTTTGGAATAATTCCCTCGAATACCTGTTTCACAGTGTACTTTTCCCCGTTAACATTATAGTGAACAAAAGAAACCTCGGATTCCTTAGAGCCCCACAAAACAAGTTCCCGAAATTTCTCTGATAAATCTCTAAAGGGTCTTGAAATATCTGTATCAAAATGATGTGCAAGGCTTTCGATCATTTGGAAGTAATATTCGTTGGATCTATCCCATCCCTTGATTGCCCCTTCAGCGATAGATAGGTGCGAATCAACCAACAGAGTTTCTGGATCGAAGTATTGTTTTGTTCCCAGACCGTCGCAGACCTTGCAAGCACCCGAAGGATTATTGAAAGAAAAAATTCGTGGCTCTAATTCTGGAAGCGAGTACCCACAGGAGTTGCAAGAAAATTTGGCTGAGAAGACAATATCGTCTCTACCTTCTCCGTCTAACTCAATCTTTACCAGTCCTCCAGAGAGCCGCAGAGCAGTCTCTAAAGATTCGGACACACGAGCCCGAATTTCCGGCCTCACTCTAAACCGATCAACGACAACATCAATGCTGTGTTTAGAATTTTTCTCGAGTTTGGGAGCTGCGTCAATTTCGTGTATCTTGCCATCCACTCTTATTCGAATGAACCCCTCTCTGGAAAGATTCTCTAGGAGTTTATGGTGTTCGCCTCTTTTATTTCTTACTATCGGGGCTAGCAGGTTTACCCTCGACTCGTTTTCCAGTTCGAGGATCTTATCTAACATTTGAGTGATAGTTTGAGATTCAAGCTTGGTCTCATGAATTGGACAGTGAGGCTCTCCAACTCTTGCAAACAACAAACGGAGATAGTCGTATATCTCCGTGATAGTGCCCACAGTAGATCTAGGATTATGATTTGACGATTTTTGTTCTATTGCTACGGAAGGAGATAGGCCCTCTATGTAATCCACCTCTGGGCGCTCCATGAGTGATAAAAATTGTCGAGCATAAGTAGATAAAGACTCTACATAACGTCTCTGTCCCTCGGCGTACAAGGTATCAAAAGCCAGTGACGATTTGCCCGACCCTGAAAGTCCTGTTATTACTGTTAATTTCTCCCTGGGTATCTTTAAGCTGATGTTTTTTAGATTGTGTGTTTTCGCTCCTTCGATAGTAATATTTTTCATTGGGTCAACCATGTATCGTTCTAATAAGTGTTTTTGATAATTATGCAGCTCTCTTTTACT
>CAJWLI010000134.1 GCA_913043075.1 uncultured Gammaproteobacteria bacterium | reverse complement strand
AACATTAAAGAAGCAGAGCATGTTATGGTCGAAATGTTTTTTGAAGCGAAAAGAATTTTAGAGGGTCAACCGGCATAGTCCCATGAAGTTATTTTGAAGTCAGAAAGTTCAATATAGACTCCATTAGGGCTCGCAGTTTTTGGAAGATCCTGTTGTGCAACACCCCGAGCTTTGGCAGCTAAGATAGATATAGCGAGTCGCTCTTGAGTATCTCTGACAATACAAGCTTCGCCCCTGAGGAGAACGCCTTTTATGTCCCTCATCGTGGTTCCGCTTTCTATGCAGATGGATATTTTTCTATTCCTTTCAATATTTATTACTTTTTGCGTTTTATCAATGCATCCCATGTAAATTTTTTTGTGCACCCTAAACCATCCGATTGGAACGGAGTGCGGATACCCGTCGGATCCTATTGTTGACAGAGTCGCCCAACCCTGAGCGGTGTCTATATATTCGAGCGCCTCTTTCTCTGACATTTGTCTCGGCATATTTTCTTTTAACCTCTAAGTCCCTCTTTTATTTTTCTAGGTTTTTATCCTGAAGGTTGGGCGATTACGGTCCGAAAGTATGATCTTAATACAAATAAAAAGATAGTTGGTGTTCTTAAGAACCTCAGTCCGTATATAGATTATGCCATTTAGCCTTACTTACTGTCCTTTCCCAAAATTGAGTCGCAAACTCTTAGAGTGCTAAACAAAAAAAAGCTCTGGGCCTAGTTAGTCATGACGTTTCGCTCGATAACCTCGCGCATCAGAACAGTGCAGCCGGTTCTCATCGAAAGGCTGTTCATTAAATCTTGGCTGCCAAGTCGCTAGTTATTAATCGCTGAAAAATTGACGCAGCGTCAGAATTTTTCGATAGCCACCGTCTTAATTTTTCGTGATCCCAAGCAAAGATAAGACTTCCTGGTTCCAATAGGACGTCAGCAGTGGGTTTCTCTCCAGTCAGAAAAGATATTTCTCCAATGAGAGTTCCTCTTTTTAAATTTGCAGCAACCTTCTTCCCTTTCAATACTTTCGCTTGGCCCCTCCAAATGAGAGCCAGTTTAAAGTTCTCTTTTTGGGCACTAATAAACCTTTCTCGACTACGTATTGTCTTCCATGAGCCTGCGTTAAGAAGTTGAAGAAATTCGAAGGCACTGAGCTCAGGAAAAAGAGTTTCGAATAATTCCTGTTCGTCCTTGTTAAATTTTGCGGATTTGTTCCTGATGTGCTCGGCTACCAGCATCCATAAGTTGATGGTCATAAACGTTGAAAGCCAGAAAATCACAAGCCAAAGCGGACTCTCGGTGACATTGTAGTTGTAAAAAATTCCGAACACTGCGGACACTATTGCGATCAGCCTGAGACGCGACATATCCTGCATTAGGAAAGATAGAGCGCTCAGAGCGAAAGAGAGGTTTCCAAAGATCGAGATGGTTTCCATTTTTTCTCCGATGTTAAGAGTAACTGTACTAAAGCAGAATTTTCAAAATCTTGGAATAGAGAGCGTGAAATCAAATGAGCAATGAGTTTCTGGGTGTGTTTTAAAAAAATCTTTTGAGGGTAGTTGCGGAGATTTACTTGAGTATAATTACTTGAATGGGCATTCTGCCTTTCTACAGAAGATTATAAAATAACCCGAAAGAACTCATAAGATGGAAAAGAAGCAAGCACAGAAAAAAAAGGTAGCGAATGCCGAGGGCTTCATAGCTGCGTTAGATCAGAGCGGAGGATCTACTCCGAAAGCACTTAATCTATATGGGATAGAGACTGATTCGTGGATTGACGAAGCTGAAATGTTTAATCTCGTTCACCAGATGCGCTCAAGAATCATAGAGAGTCCTAGCTTTAGTGGGGATAAGATCTTAGGAGCTATTTTGTTCGAGCAAACTATGGAGAGGAAGATAGGCGACCTCCATACGGCAGATTTTCTATGGGAAAAGAAAAAAATTGTCCCATTTCTAAAAGTCGATAAGGGGCTAGAGGAAAGTTCAGGTGGGATGCAGTTCATGAAGCCAATTTTAGATCTTGACGATGTTCTTGCTAAAGCGAGTTCTTTCGAAATCTTCGGAACTAAAATGAGGTCGGTTATCCATGATTCCGATTTGCCTGGAATCGCAGAAATAGTCTGTCAACAGTTTGATGTTGGGCGGCGAATATTGGACTCGAACCTAACTCCAATAATAGAACCCGAAATCGATATTCACTGTAGCGACAAAACCGAAGCAGAGTCGATTTTAAAGGCCTGTCTTCTTGATGAGCTCGGCAAACTTGATTCTGAGGAAGTAATTCTGAAGCTAACTCTTCCTGAAAATAAAGACTTTTATCGGGAGCTTATTTCTCATCCTAGAGTAATGAGGGTCGTCGCATTATCTGGAGGTTACACTAGAGATGAGGCTAACATGCGCCTTCTCCATCAAAAAGCGATGATTGCCAGCTTTTCTAGAGCGCTAACCGAAGGGCTGTCAGTTAATTTAAGCGAAGAAGATTTCAACGAAATATTGTCTCAGTCAATCGAGAGCATTTTCAAAGCATCGAATGCTTAAGTTTTTGCTTTGCGTCGTGGCTCTATTTTGTTTAGTCGTTGAAAAGGTAACGAATGCGATAGATTAGAATTTTTGATCTACCTCCTCGGACGGATAGCTCCCCGAAAGCTTTCCAACAATTTTCGCGGGCACGCCCGCGACAGTAACCTGAGCAGGCACATCTTCCATCACAACGCTGCCAGCGCCAACCTTCGCTCCCTCGCCAATTTCGATATTACCGATGACAGAAGCCGACGTTCCTATCAAAACGCCCCTACGAACTTTGGGATGTCTATCTCCCTGTTCTTTCCCGGTTCCACCGAGGGTGACTCCATGTAGCATAGTTACGTCGTTCTCAATGACAGCAGTCTCTCCAACGACGATGCCGGTCGCATGATCAAACATGATCCCTTGGCCTATTTTCGCTGCGGGGTGGATATCTACACCAAATTTCTCGCTCATCTGATTTTGAAAATAAAATGCAAGACTGTGGCGTTCGTTTGCCCAAAGCCAATGAGCTATTCGGTGTCCCTGAAGAGCGTGGAAGCCTTTAAAAAATAAAAATGGTGTAGAGAAACTTTTGCAGGCGGGATCTCTCTCTCTCACTGCTTTAATGTCTGTTTCGGCTGCCTCAATAATCTTTGGGTCTGCTTGGTACGCCTCGTCAATGATTTCCCTGATTGCCATTGAGGTCACTACTTGACTGTCTAATTTGCTCGCTAATAAAAAACTGAGGGCGCCTTCAAAGGTGCTATGGTTTAAAACGGTTGCGTAAAGAAACGTAGACATAATAGGCTCGAAGTCTGCTCTAAGCTTAACTTCATGGCCTATATTTTCCCATAGAGATTCAGCGTTAGTCGAATCGAGTAGTTCAATTTCCCGGCTTACATTCTCTTTTCTCGGAGACCCGATTTCAGGATTCATGTTAAACCTTTTCAAATTTTTTAAGGTGTAGAGTTTGGACGGAATTTTTTATTTTTCAAGTCAAAAATGGATAAAGAACGAATAAGCTTACTAGTTACAAGGGTTTAGGAACCTAAACCCTTCTATGGTTTAATGTGGCTAAGATTTCGTGGAGATCTTTATGCAAGTATTCAATCGAATTGGGTTGGTTGCTCGAGTTGTGAACGAGCAGGTGGGAGACTCACTCCGACTAGTGGAAAGGTTTCTTTTGAAACATGGGCGGGAGGTTTATATAGAGAGTAGTGCAGCTGCTATGCTTGGAGCAGTCTCGTCAATTCCTAAAACTATGGACGAGCTTGGCAATTGTTGCGATTTGGTGATTGCAGTTGGAGGTGACGGCAATATACTCTCATGCGCAAGAAAGATGGCCCCTTTTGGGGTGCCGATACTAGGTGTTAATAGAGGTAAGCTAGGATTTCTAGCTGATGTCTCTCCAGATGATATTGAAATCAGCGTGGGTCAAGTCCTAAGAGGAGACTACTCGGTTGAGGAGCATTTCCTTCTCGAAGGCAGAGTTGAGGGCTCTGAGGAGGTTTCATCTGCTTTAAATGAGGTTTTGTTGCATACAGTGGTATCTCCTAAGATGATAGAAATGGAGATTTTCCACAATGATCATTATGTCTTTACTCAAAAATCCGACGGTTTGATCGTGTCTTCTCCCACTGGATCTACCGCCTACGCTTTGTCTGCAGGTGGACCAATCATGTACCCAAGCCTTAACGCGGTCGTTTTGATCCCTATGTTTCCTCATTCGCTAACTAATAGGCCATTGGTTGTCCCTGCTGATGGTGAAATCAGAATAGTTTTAGGTAAGGAAAAAGATCTCAAGGCAAAGGTTAGCTTTGACTCTCACCTGGAATTTCAGATTGGAGCCGGAGACTCCTTGTTGATAAATAAGCAAAAAGAAAAGTTAATGCTTGTGCATCCGCCGAACCATAGCTTCTTCGAAGTGTGTCGGAGCAAGCTCGATTGGGCCTCACGGACAACTGCGGATTAATAAAAGCGGCTTTAATTGTCGAAAATATCGATTGGCGTATCTACGTCTAGATTTACGCCTCTGTCGGTCGTCTTAACAAACACTACGCGTTCGAGATTCGAATCAATTATTTTCTTTGCACCAACGTCACCGGAGAGAGATTCTATTTCTTTATAGAAAAGATTTGGGAAGCAGACTGGGTGTCCTGTTTTAGTCCCAAATTTAGGTACGATTATGTTGAAAGGGTTAGTTAACGCTTCGGTTTTTAGTTTAGAAATAGTTTCTTGCTTGATATACGGCATGTCGCCAAGAAAAACAAAGGCAGATTCCCATTTCCTTTCGGTCACAATTGCTATAGTTGAACCGAGGCTGGTGCCAATACCTTCAATACTGTTTTTTGCGTGATGTATAATTATTCGGGAAGTTTGAAATCTGTTTAGCACTAGGTCAGCAATTATTTGATCGTTATCTCGGAGGACAACTACTATTTCTTCG
>CAJWLI010000133.1 GCA_913043075.1 uncultured Gammaproteobacteria bacterium | reverse complement strand
GCGGTACGAGACCCCAGAAAACAACCGCTGTCAAAGCGAAATAAAGCCCTTTCTTCTTTTCGAGCAATTCTGGACTTTCTTTTAGTTCTGCTGGGTTCAGTGGGCGCAAAATAATGACTAAGTTTTTAACTAACGATGAGAATCTCGCCCGAGGCTCTAACAGGGCGTCTCAAAAATTTGGTGACCAATTCTACGTTTTCGAATTTTTGTTCGCAGTTCATAGACAAATCGGTGAACGGAGGGCGACAAGGATCAGCGATCAATACATGGCGTACTCCGGCTCTCTTGGCGCGACCGATTAATCGAAGCAGTTGTTCAGCCATCTCGTCCCAAAAGCAGATATCCGCGCCTAAAATAATATCGAATTGACTTAGGTATTCGACGGTTAGTTGATTGAAGTTTTTCCTTTCCGCGAACATTTTTTGTCCATTTACCTCCGCATGTAACTGCAGATATGGCAAAACGTTTTTGTCAGCGTCTATGCCGTGCGCTTTGTTTCCGAATTCCCTTGCACAAAATAGTCCGAGTAGTCCCCATCCACATCCAATTTCAAGAACTTTGTATTTTTTCGGTATGCGTTGCTTTTTTAGGTAGCTCATGATCAAAAAGCTCGAGTTCCAAAATTTATTACCATGGATTTCAGCGACGTAGCCTTCTTTTTTTAATTGCCTTACCTTAGCGTGATTAGAGTTAAGAATCTTTAAGCCGAAGGCTTGTCGGTAATTGCGCTGAGTCATACACAAGTAGGTCTTGGTAAAAAAGGGAGCCTAGTGTAACAGTAGTATCTTTACTTCACATCAGTTTCTGCGGGAAAGAAAGCATCACGCCCTCTTTGATAATTAAAGAAACTTTGATCAGGGTTTCTGTTTATAAGTGTCCGCTCATACATTGGATGATAAAGACTTCTTACCTCATGCTCTATTTCGAAGAGGAAACGCTTCGTCTTTGGATCAATAATCTTGGTAAATCGGTATTGGTTTTGATCAGTCTCATCCGTAATTAGATTGTTTGATTTGAGAAACTTGTGAGGCCCTGAAAAGTTAGAAACATAAATCGCTATATGATGGCCGTCATAATTGGGATTAAAGTTTTTCACCTCTTTAAAACTCAGGAATTGATCTCTCCCTATAAATATTGAACAACCATTGCTCTTCCTTCTTGTCTTGCAGTTCATGACTCGCTCGTAGAAAAACGCAATTCCCTTGCTTGCTCCAGCCGGAACTTCAAATTCAACGTAGGGAATACCAAGTTCCATGTCATTGATTGTTCCTTTTTCAAAGCATTTCAATCTATTTCCCCAGGGGCAGATTACTGATATGTGATGCTTGTGCCGCGTGAAATCGAATCGCGTTTTGTTAAGCGGTGAATTTGTTTTACGAAGGCGAGCTTCTAATTCGGATAACTTAGGAACGCTGACGCCGACATGCCCACGAAGTATCTGGGGTTTACCAGTAGGAAGGTGAAACTGTTGCTTGCCGGCATTGATCCACATATTACCGGGACCCCATTCTATATAGGGGTCTCTAGTTAGACCCAAGACATTAGCGTAAAAATAAGTGGCAACCGTTTGATCGGGGATAAACAAATTCACGTGTTCTAGAGATATTATGTTTCCTACGTCAACCTCGGCTCTGTCGAATTTTTTGATTTGGTCCTCCTCGCCTTAAAAAAATTATTGAGACTTCACGAAAATTCAGTAACTTTTTCGCTTCAACAAACCCTTTATGGGGCTTGCTCACAAACCTATAAAAGCGCCTCCATTTCTCTCGCAGAGCTCTCGCATGGCGAGCGCAAACCTCATTCTTGAGGATTCAAAACCCGTTCGGAAGCCTATCGCATTGATAGTGACTAGTCTCTTGCCATCTCGAGTGACCGCGTTTATGTTGTCCACGAACTTTATAAGGCTGTCTACGGTTCTTTCCCCTTGATAATCATCCGCAAAAATCCAGATCGCTATTTTCTTATCAGGCGAATGAAAATTTGTTATCGCTTTTTTTATTCCTTTTTCAGGGTTTGATAGAGACTGCTCGGGCCATCTCGCCAAGGCACTCAATATTTCTTGTCTATTTTGAAGATTTGCTTTATTCCAAACTAGACCCTGATACGGAAACAAAAGATCTCCATCGGCATCCATTATTTGAATTCCCTTTAGAGTTGGATAGCTGAGTAGTATTTGTTCTACCTTACTTAGCACGTTTAGCCAGTCGCTGCGCATACTCCCCGATGTATCGATAATGAAGATGATGTACTCACTGTCTATTTTGATACCTGCGACCGTGTCGCTTACAGAGTTTTTACCTGCCTGAAGGGTTTCGATTTTTTGTTTTATATCGACTTCTTGTTTTAAGACCTCTTGTTTTTGTTGATCTATTAGCGATATTTCTTGAGAAATTTTAAGTTCCCGTTGCTTTGCGTTTTTCAAGTTTTTGGTGATTCTAATTGATTCTAATTCTTGATTTTTCTTGATTTGCTCTAATCTGATGAGGTTTTTCTCTAGAGTCTGATTTTCTTCCAACAACTTGGTAAGTTTCATTTCAATATCATCGAGATCTGACAGTGGAGTCGAAATTGAAGGAGAAAAAGCCCTAACGAGAACTAACATCAAAAGGATGGCCCCAAAGCCGCAACTGATAACGTCTAAAAAAGAAAGGCTAATGCCCTCTACCACGCGTTTTCTTCTCACCGAGGCCAGTCCTTTTGCGGTTGAATAAAACTCCCGCCTGTCTTGTCAGCCAACTCCCAATACTCAATTGGTGCATAAGGATCGGCTTCCATTGGAAATAGAATAACATTGATTGGAGGAACGTTCTCTGGAAGAGAGGAAACGCTTTTCCTGAAGTAATCTCGCCGATCTTGTGACGAGATCGTATATTTTTTGGGAACCTTTTTGTTCATTGTAGGCAAACTATCGACTAACAAGTAGACGTTATCGGGCATCGGTGAAAGGGAAGATATCACGGAAAACGCATGGTACAGCGAAGTTCCCCCGCTGGGAGCAACCTTTTTTAGGGTAGCTTGGGTTCTTTCTCGGTTCTGATCGTTCGATCCGTCTAACCAAATTTCTTCAGTATCTGGGAGAACATAATTCGCTTTTTCGTTGAAGTGAACAACTTGATACTTTGCCTCCTCCGGTATTTTTTCCATTATCCATTCGACGAAAGAGATTCCCCTCTGCCATTTTGGTGACAGGATTTTCTCTTGCGGCTCCATATTTCGTCTTCGGATGATGTTAACTAGATCCTCTGCCAGCATGCTGGAGGAGGAGTCAAGAAGTATGAGTATGTGGCTCCCACCTAGTCTCATTCCAGTCAACACCTCCTTGAACCCACCCGCTTGATTCATGGTAGCCTTAAGCATAGTAACTTGCTCTAGCTCTTGATCTTCAAGAAAGTCTTTTCTGCTCGCGTCCGTGCTGACTCGTTTTTGAATCTCTTGTAACTCCTGTTTTTTCTCTTTGTTTTCATCAATAAGGTTTTTCACTCTAGTCTCAGTGAGTTTTATTGAATCGATTTTTTTTTGATTATCTACAACGGTGTTTTTAAACCGTTCTTCTTCTGATTTTTCGAGAGCTAAAAGTATTTTAATTTTTTGTTCGAGCCTAGAGATTTTTTCGTTGTTGATTGGTAGGGTGGGAACAGCTTCAGAGGGTTCGAAGTCCTGATTATATTGAAGAATTATTACATAAAGCAGTATTACAGCTCCAAACCCACAAGACATGACGTCTAAAAAAGATAGGGTAAATAAGTTGGATTCTCTTTGTTTAGCCATGCTTGATTTCGCGAATCAAAATTAAAGGTTCGTCGTTTAATTTTAATCGGTCACCTATAAACAACAGTTCCCGCTTCGCTAACGGTTTTCCATTTAATTCCCAAATATTCTCCTTGAAGGGCTCTATGAATAGCTCTGAATCCAGAAGTTCAAATCGTCCAACAGGTTCTTCGCTTTTGTATGGACCAGCCGCCGGATCCAACGCAACATCAAAGCGCTGGCCTATCGGGAAGGCTTTATTTCTCCAGAGCAAATGAGTCGGTGTTTGGTTTTTTACCTCCAGATTTTTTTCTTTGAACCGCTCTAGGCTGGTTACTCGGCTGAAGTGCTTTACTTCTGCGGTATCCGAAATGAGATCATCTTTTAGAAGATTTATAGATGAAATCACTGCGAAATCCTCAAGCGCTAAAATCTCAATATCCTTTATAAGTCCTAGCGAGCTTTTGATGCCTGGTAATTTCTTGAATCTTGGAGATAATAAAACACTCGTTGACTTTCCAAAAGATCGTTCGTCACTGACCATCTGCACAATTTTCTGATAAATTGGCGCACAGCTTTTCACGATTATTTCTTTTGCTAACGCAATTTCTAGATAACCCTGTTTTGAATTTAGGCCAAAACGAGCGGCCGTCTCATGTTCAAGTGCCGCAATGAAATTAGGCAGCGCATCGTAAAGTTCTTGTTCTGTCCTTGCGCTATGGAACGGGTCAAAACGGTGCGTTCGAATGAATTGGTCAGCAATAGTATTCGCCCAAGTGCTTAGAAAGTTATTAAATCCGTGATCATTGATGTCATTGGTACTGATCAGCGACGTGGTTTGTTCTTTAAAAATTTTCGTAAGAGTAATTGAATGCAGATTTATATCTAGATGGATGATCTCTGGACTAGTATTGACTGAGGATGCTTCGAGAATCGAAGCATTGACAAAGGAAGTTAGCGGTATTCCTATCTCCTCACAAATGCCAGCAAGGATACCCAATTTTTTTTGATCAAAATTGCTGGGGATAGCAACTACCATTCGTTCCGGTTTGTTTTTTAACGGATCCCAGATCTTCTTGAGGTGCAGGTAAGCAAGATCTGCATTGTTTTTCGCGTGAGCGCAAGTCTGAGGCAATGCACTCATGTTTAACTCGCTCCAGAATCGATTGTTGGTCCACTTCGGCAAAGATCTAAATCTGGCCCTGCCATCATCACCC
>CAJWLI010000132.1 GCA_913043075.1 uncultured Gammaproteobacteria bacterium | reverse complement strand
AGCCGATTTCGCTTCATAAGCACCTCAATTTAGTTGGAAAGGCCCGAATTGGTCTAGAGTGGCTATTGTTTAGTAATGGATTGGGAACAACAAATCATTTCGAGGTGGGTGGATTTATTAATAGTGAAGTAAATAATGATTACCCTGACATTCAATTTCATTTTCTCCCGGTAGCTATGTCTTATGACGGGAAAAATCAGGCGAGTCGGCATGGTTTTCAAGTGCATACGGGTCCCATGCTTTCCAAAAGCCGCGGAAGTGTAACCCTTAAAGACTCCAATTTTCGCACTGCTCCAAAAATTCATTTTAATTATATGTCCGGAGAAGACGACTTTCCGGTTTTCCGAAAGGCGATTCGCACTGCAAGGAAAATATTTCGGCAATCCGAGTTTGATCCTTATAGGGACATCGAGATCAGTCCTGGTGAACACATTGAAAGCGACGCTGATCTAGATGCTTTTATCAGAGAGAATGCCGAGAGCGCATATCATCCCTGCGGAACATGCAGGATGGGCGCTGACTCTGACTCGGTGGTTGATCCTGCGGGTAAGGTCCATGGGGTAGATAATCTTAGGGTAGCCGATGCATCGATTTTCCCCAACATCACTAACGGAAATCTGAACGCTCCAACTATAATGGTAGCAGAGCGAATCGCCGAATTTATAAATGCGGAACAAAAATAGTCCCACGTAACGATTTAAAAGAGAAGGGTTATTAGCTTTGATAAACATAAACGAAATAATGCAAATAGCAGTCACCCCAGTATTTTTGCTGGCAGGAATAGGTTCTATCTTGATTTCTCTAACAAATCGCTTAGGACGGATAAAAGATAGAATGCGAGTGCTTCAAAGGTTTGCATTAGATTATGAGACTTCTTCCGAGAATCGAATCTTTGAAAGGGCTCGTTTGAAGTTGATTTTAAGAAGTAGATTTTGTTACGGCTCGATCATATTGTCCCTTATCAGTGGACTTTTAGTTTGCCTTGTTATCTTTTGTCTATTCTTGGAAGGCCTCTACCAAGCACCGATTCCTCAGATCGTCGCAGTCTTATTTATGCTATGCGTTGGCGCGTTAATTTTCTCTTTGATTTTCTTTGGCTTAGAGGTCTACCTTGCAACTCGAACTATTCATAAGAGAGGTGAAGACGTTGAGGCGGTCATTTACAAAATACGTAAAGAGAAACTTTAAAACTAAACGCTTAAAGGAATTTTTAGCCTAAGAAAAGCAAGTGTTTAGGAACTACCTAGAGACAACCAATACGATCAATTGAAAAAGACCTTCTACTGTATCGTCTATCCCAGGAACTAATAATACGCTTAGGATACTTAAAGCTGTCGCCACAGCTATAACTTTATAGAAAATTTTCATAATTTAAGTACCCTTCTTGATGGAATCTATCACTGGAGTTTTTGGCTTCGCTTCGAAGACCCAGACATCCCCTCGATCGACTGAGTCTCGGGTAAAACGGGATGGATATTTTTCACTGACGACAGCACTTAGTTCCTCAAATGCCCTGTCATCTGTTAGACGTCGGAGATTTCTTTCATAGCGGACTCCGTCAATCCGCAGTAATGCTCTTCCATCGGCCTCTGCTTGAGCTGGCCAAGTTTTCCAAAATTGGCCAACCAGTGAATTCATGTATCCTGACCAAACAAACAACCTGCCTTGCGCGGAAGCAATCCAGATCCGCCGGGACAAAGGGGGTTCCAATAGCTGCAACTCTACGGTATCAATTGTATTGACGAATTCCCAATCAGGTTCTGCTCCCTCGTATATTGGACCACTAATTAACGGTCCTCCCGAAAAGACTCTATTTGGACCATCTTCGAATCTCTGTTTAATTGCCGAAGTCACTACCGCACTGATAGGAATAAGTAGCAGGCACAAAACGATGACTAAACTTCGAAACAGGAATTTCAATTTTTGTCTCTCCTTAGCTCAAGTTTTAAATCTACATCAATTCGCTTATTTAAACTTGAAATCTCCGTACAAGTATACTTTATAAACACGAACCCGTTTGCTCGGTTAGATCCAACGCGTTGAGAATTGCATGGTACACGTCAGTGTTATCTAAAGTGCCTGAAAAGTTCATGGAACCAGGGCCGTACGCATAGACAGGCACTGGCGCACCAGTGTGGGAGCCCCCTCCTATGGCGGTATTAAATGAAAATTTAATGTTGTTGCCTGTATAATAGGATAAGGCAATCGGTTCAATTAGCAGACCTCCTGTTTCGTGATCTGCAGTTACTACGACCAATGTATTTTGATTGTTTTTGGCGTAATCGAGAGCGTAACGAGTGGCTTCGTCGAATTCTCCTAATTCTCTCTCCAAGTAATCAATATTGTTGGCGTGACCTGCCCAGTCTACCTGCGATCCCTCGACCATAATAAAAGATCCTCTGCATTGATTATCAATCGCTGCCTTGGCTCGCTCAAGGCTGAACTTCAGCATCTCTGTAAGAGTCGGTTCTGACGGATGGTTGTCAGGAGTTCCTTCATCTCTTAGGTGCTCATTGGCAAACAGACCCAATATTTTCTCTGAGGGATTTATGTTAGAAATAACCAACTGGTTTTTATGTGTCAGAATTTTACGCGATTTTTTTGCTTCTTCTAGCAAGTTTCTTTTGTCTTTTCTTTTTCCGCCCTTCTCTGGTGGTAAAAAAAAATTCCTGCCTCCTCCCAAAATAGTCGCTACTTTCGATTCAAGCATTTGAGAACTTATCTCATCAGTATCTCGCCTTGAATCTACATGAGAAGAAAACGCAGCTGGAGTTGCATGAGTAACTTCAGAAGTCGAAATCAGGGCGCTTATGAACCCGAAGTCATCCAATTTCTCGGTCAGATTTTCTAAAATTTGACCATCTTTATCTACGCCTAAGTAGCTGTTTTTTGTTTTTGATCCCGTGCTGTAGGCCGTTGCTGATGAAGCTGAATCAGTTATTATTGCGTCAGCTGAGTGAGTAAGAACAATCCCTGAAATTGGAAAGCGGTCCATCGCTATCCTTCCATTGGGTCCTTCTTTTAGGAGTCTATAGGAAGTGATTTGGCTAGCACTCATCCCATCACCGATAAGCAGAATTACGTTCTTCGCTTTTTTGTTTACTTCAACTAAGTCTTTTTTAACTAGCTCACTATTTGCAGGAATTGATTTTAGAAAAACGTCCTTGTCGTTAAGGGTGCCAGAGGGAACAGGTAAGTTAGCCATGATGTAATTTCTGCCAAAGGATTCCATCACTTTTGCTCCTATCAAACCCCCTAGAGAGAGTGAAATGAGTGCTATGAGGATGGAATTTCGCATCAGTATTCCTTTGTTATTCTCGGGTCTTTTAGAGCTGACTGTTTGTCTGCTTAGATTTGATTGACTACCAGTATAGGTAATGAAATTATTGTTGGCTATGAGGAATGCAGATTAAGACAAATTCTTAAAAGAGGTAGCCGCATGAGCACTTTAGACTTGCCCAGCATGCTTGAAATGGACCCAGAAACGATTACCTTGTCTGATATTGATATCAGTCACATTGATCTTTGGAAGCAAGACAAAAAGTGGGGTTTTTTCAAAAGGCTTAGAGATGAAGCGCCTGTCCATTATTGTAAAAGCAGTGAATACGGACCTTTTTGGTCGATTACTAGGTTCGAAGACATACTTGAAGTCGAGAGAAATTGGGAGATTTTCTCTTCCTATCCAAGGATTTCTATCGCAGATCCCGTTGAAGACAGTAATTTTTCTGCCCCTACATTTATTGCTATGGATCCACCCAAACATGATGAGCAAAGAAAAACGGTTCAGGGAGTGGTTGCGCCGCCGAATCTAAAGGAATTAGAGGGCACCATTCGCAGTCGGGCGGGAGATATTCTTGATGATTTGCCTTTGAATAAAACCTTTGACTGGGTTAATAGAGTTTCGATCGAATTGACCACCCAAATGTTGGCTACGCTTTTTGATTTTCCTTATCATGATCGCCGAAAATTGACGCGTTGGTCTGACGTTGTCTTCGCCCGACTTGGAGAAGGCATTATCGAGAGTAATGAGCAGCGCCAAAACGAGTTGCTCGAGTGTTTGGATTACTTTTCTAAACTTTGGAAAGAGCGTGAAAAAGATCCCACCGGAAACGATTTCGTTTCAATGATGATTCGTGGTGATGCAACACGGAATCTTTCGCCACAAGAGTATTTAGGGAACATTCTTTTGTTGATAGTTGGAGGCAACGACACTACCCGCAACTCTATCTCGGGCGGAGTTCTGGCGTTAAACCAGCACCCGAAAGAGTATCAAAAACTTAGAGAAAATCCTGCTTTAATACCAAATATGGTTTCTGAAATTATTCGTTGGGTAACGCCTTTAGCGCACATGCGCAGAACAGTTACTAAGGATTTCGAGTTTCGAGGACAACCTATGAAAGCTGGGGAAAAGGTTATTATGTGGTACGCATCAGGTAATCGTGATGAACGCGTAATCTCTCACCCTGAGGAGTTCAAGATCGACCGGGAACGCGCTCGCAATCACATTTCCTTTGGCTTTGGATTGCATCGATGTATGGGGAATCGGATGGCTGAGATGCAGCTGCGCGTGCTGTGGGAAGAGGTCCAAAAAAGGTTTGAGTTCGTTGAGGTCGTTGGAGCTGAGAAGCGAACTCCATCATGTTTCGTTCATGGGTATACCTACTTGCCTGTTCGATTGCATCCACTGAGCTAGAATTGTTGGAAAGACTGGATCATTTTTAAAAAGGGAAGCATATGAAAACCAAGGCAGCGGTGGCTTTTGGCGCAGGACAACCCTTAGAAATCGTTGAGGTAGATTTAGAGGGGCCGAGAGAAGGTGAGGTTTTGATTGAAGTAATGGCTACTGGCATATGCCATACGGACGCCTTTACGCTTTCCGGTGAAGATCCGGAGGGAGTCTTCCCCGCGATTCTTGGACACGAAGGCGCCGCTGTTGTTCGTGAGGTAGGTTCAGGAGTTAATTCGCTTGTACCTGGAGACCATGTAATCCCGCTTTATACCCCTGAGTGCAGAC
>CAJWLI010000131.1 GCA_913043075.1 uncultured Gammaproteobacteria bacterium | reverse complement strand
TGATAATGTTTCAAACATATTTTTACCTGAAAATATGAACGCCGTGAGATAATATAAGGTTATAAGCCCTCACAACAATCAAAAGTTTTTTTGAATTGAGCAACAAATGATATTTTCCGCATTAAGTTACTTGGCAATTGTTCTCTATCTTCTAGCAAGCATTTTTCAAATGAGAAATTTTTCTGCTGAACGAGAGACAAACCTCTCTGTCAAATTTCTAGCGTCGGGAGCTATCTTTTGCCATTTTTTAATAGTTTTTCAGACTATTTTCGATGGCTCAGCTTATAATTTTGGTCTTTACTCGATGCTATCGTTGATGGCTTTGACTATAGGTGTAATTGTTTTGCTGGGCAGTTTTCGCAGACCTATATCGAACTTGTTCTTGCTAATTTTCCCAATCGGGGCCGTCGCAGTGCTTCTAAACACACTTTTCAAAAATCATTCTGAACTTAAAAATGAGATTGACGGCGGTATGGCTGTTCACATAGCAATGTCTGTCATAGCCTATAGCATTCTTACTATAGCAGCCGTCCAAGCAGCAATGCTATCTTTTGGAGATAGAATGTTACGAAATCGTCAACTTAGTCTTATCAAAAGCCTTCCCGCCCTGGAAACGATGGAACAAATGATGTTTGAATTACTTTGGATAGGGCTATTGTTTTTGACATTGAGTATCGCATCCGGCTTTTTATTCGTGGAAGACTTTTCTGGGCCGGGCGTTATCCATCACACCGTCCTAGCTATCGCTGCTTGGCTAGTTTTCACGCTTTTAGCGTTAGGAAGAAAGTATCTTGGATGGCGTGGTCTGATTGCTTCACGCTGGACCGTGGTTGGATTTGTTTTATTGGCTCTAGGGTATTTTGGAAGTAAATTTGTAATGGAACTGCTGCTTAACTAACCGTTAAGGGGCTTGACAGATAAAACCTTTATAAGTTCAACTTATTCCACGAATTAGTGGAGGCACAAGTTTTTGGAAAGCTCGTCGATTGGCGCCATTTTCGGCGTAATCTGTCTACTAGTAGCGATATCTGCATATTTTTCGGGATCAGAGACGGCCATGATGGCCCTCAACAAATATCGGCTAAAGCATCTTAAGAAGCAGGGAAACAGGGGTGCAAAAGTAGCAGATTCGCTTCTTAGGCGACCAGATAGATTACTTGGTGTCATATTAATTGGTAATAATCTGGCGAACTTCACAGCAGCCTCTCTTGCTACTATTCTGGCGATAGAAATATGGGGAGAAGCAGGCATTGCGTTAGCTCCAGTAATTTGTACTACCGTTTTTTTAATTCTCGCCGAAGTTGCACCTAAAACAATAGCTGCAATATACCCTGAGAAAATTGCTCTCCCCTCCTCCTTTTTATTGCAAGCTTTGCTTTGGATCAGTTTTCCCTTTGTATGGATAGTTAATGGCATCGCAAATCGATTGCTCTACTTGCTTGGCGTTGGTCACACAGAGCCCTCTAATGATGAATTGAGCATCGATGAATTGAGAACCGTTGTCCACGAGGGAACAAAAATCGCGGACCACGATCAAGACATGATGCTTGGAGTGCTAGACCTCGGAAAAGTTACTGTTGACGATGTAATGGTTCCCAGGTCGGAAATCGTGGGGATCAATATTCAGGAAGAGATGACAAAGATTATTGACCAAATGCATTCGACACAACACACAATGTTACCCGTATTTAAAGACGACATAGGGAAAATAATGGGGGTCTTGCATGTAAGAAATGCAGTCAAATTTCTGATAAATGGTGAACTAACTAAAGATGCCCTTTTGAGACAAACGCGAAAACCTTATTTCGTTCTTGAAGGGACAGCCTTGCAAACCCAATTATTCAATTTCCAAAATAAAAAAGAACGTATCGGGATAATCGTGGACGAATACGGTGACATTCAAGGTATAGTAACGATAGAAGACATTCTTGAAGAAATTGTAGGCGAATTCACTTCCAATCTTCCCTCAAGCAGAGAAGAGATAAAAAAATTGTTCGACGGCTCCTTTCTTGTAGAGGGCGGGGCTCAGATACGAACCATAAACCGAGAGCTCGGGTGGGCCCTTCCAAATGATGGGCCGAAGACCCTTAATGGCTTGATCACAGAGCATCTAGAAAACATTCCCGAAGCCAACGTTTGTCTTCAAATAGACAAATACCGAATTGAAATTCTTTCGATCAAAGACAATGTCATCCGAAGGGCAACGCTATCACGACATATCGAAATCCCCGAGATCGCAAATTCTATTTAGACCATTTCCTGTTTAAGCTTGACAGAATTGAGTCGAAGGCCGCTCTATTTGTGTTCTGGCTTGTGCCAACCCCGTAAGAACATACCTTATTCTCGTCCTCCAGTGCCATAATACATATAGCTTGGGCCTGAGAGCCTTTGTTTAATGCGTATTCATGATAATCTACTACGTTAAGAGGCTCGTTTAGAGTTTTTACTAAAGCATCAACAAAAGCCGCTATCGGACCTGATCCACATCCATTGATACTTATCTCGTTTTCAGAAACCTTAATCTTTCCATTAAATATTTCTGTCCCTAGTTCAGACGCCGATACATCATAATCTAACAGCTCGTAGGGCCCCATATTGTTAACATATTCTTCACTAAATGCGTTCCAAATCTCGTCAGGTTTAAGCTCGCCGCCACCTTGCTCTGACATTTCTTGAACAAATGAGCTAAATTCCATCAGCAAGGCTCTGGGTAGTGTCACCCCAAAATAATGCTCAAGCACAAATGCTACCCCTCCCTTACCGGACTGACTGTTCAATCGAACAGTCTCTCTATAAGACGCTCCCACATCAGCTGGATCAATAGGAAGATAAGGCACTTCCCAAGAACCATCGGTTCCCGACGAAACCATATTCATTCCCTTTTTGATCGCATCTTGGTGAGATCCTGAAAAGGCAGTGAACACTAACTCCCCAGCATACGGTTGTCTGACGTGAATTGGTATTTTCGTGCATTCCTCACTTACAGCAACAATCTTTTTCATGTCTTTCAAATATAGCTTTGGATCAACTCCCTGAGAGAACATATTCATAGCCATTGTTACGACATCAAGGTTTCCCGTTCTTTCTCCATTTCCGAAAAGCGTTCCCTCAATTCTCTCCGCGCCTGCCATTAAACCTAATTCAGAAGCTGCTACTCCAGAACCTCGATCATTATGGGTATGAAGGCTAATTATCGCCTGCTCTCTGTTTGGCAAATTTCTAATAAAATACTCAATCTGATCTGCGTACACATTAGGAGTGGACATCTCAACAGTAGCAGGTAGGTTCAAAATAATTCTGTCTTCTAAAGAGGGAGACCAAGCATTCATAACAGCCGAGCAGATCTCTATCGAAAAATCTAATTCAGTAGCAGAAAAACTTTCTGGCGAATACTCTAGTGTTAACTTCGTCCCTTCCTCGACCAGGCCATCCGTATGTTCCCTAACCATAAGGGTGGCTGAAGTGGCCAGATCAATGACCTGAGATTTACCCATCCCAAAGACAACTCGCCTCTGGAGAGCAGAGGTGGAGTTGTATAAGTGAAAAACGACATTCTTTGCTCCAGATAAAGCTTCGCATGATCTTTTTATCAGATCTTCTCGCGCTTGGCAGAGCACTTGGACTGTTACATCATCAGGGATCAATTTCTGGTCAACAATTTTCCTGACGAAGTCATAGTCAGTTTGGGAGGCAGCAGGAAATCCAACTTCTATCTCCTTAAAGCCTATTTCTAGAAGTAGATCCCACATTTTTTGCTTTTCGAGAGGAGTCATAGGTTCAACCAATGCTTGGTTTCCGTCTCTCAAGTCCACGCTACACCAAGAAGGAGCTTTCATAATGGTATTGTCCGGCCAAGTTCTATCTTCCAGCGAAATCGGGGCAAAAGGTTTATATTTCTGGAACGGCATTTTCCTCTCGGAACCAAGATCGCTTGAAGCTATCTCATTTTTAAGATCCATTTTAAAATTCTCTACCTTCAGGGGAAATTAGGATGTTGTAAAGATACGTTATGCGACTAAGTTAGGCTTTAAAAACAGCACACAAACTATAGCCCCTAGGCTCTCAATTGCAAGTCCTCAAGAAATCACTCAATAATCTTGGCGCCTTCTCGAAAGCGTTTATAGTTTGCAATGTAATTTTGGGAGCTTATTCGTAACCCCTCGATCGCTCTCTCATCTAACTGGCGAATTACCTTGGCAGGAGATCCCATTACCAGGGAACCGTCCGGGATATCTTTGCCCTCTGGAATTAAAGAATTTGCTCCAATCAAGCAATTTTTTCCGACTCTAGCTCCATTAAGAACAACGGAATTTATTCCGATTAAACTGTTTTTTCCAATAAAACATCCATGCAACATCACTTTGTGACCCACCGTCACGCCCTCCTCGATAGTTAAAGGAGACCCAATATCCGTGTGCAAGACGGAACCATCCTGTATGTTCGATGCTCTTCCAACCGTAATAGGATCGTTGTCTCCTCTCAACACTGCATTGAACCAAATACTTACTTGATCTCCGAGGACTACGTTGCCTATTACATCAGCAGATCCAGCTATCCAATGATCACCGTGGTACACTGGTTTTTTGCCGTTCAGCTCATAAATCATATCGATTTCCTAAGATTAGTAACGCTTTAAGTCTTTTACGCCGCAAATAAATATTACCAACCGAGACGATTGCTTTATACTTGAAAAATGAATTTCTGCAGTAATTGCGCGCAAAAGATTATCAAAAAGATTCCCGACGGAGACAATCGCCAAAGATTTGTGTGCGAGTCTTGCAATCAAATTTATTATCAAAACCCAAAAATTATCGCGGGCTGTCTTCCGCTTTATAAAAATCGGGTTTTGCTATGTCGAAGGGCCATAGCTCCAAGAAAGGGATATTGGACACTCCCGGCCGGGTTTCTTGAAAATGGGGAAGCTGCTTCAGAGGGAGCCAGAAGAGAAACTTTCGAAGAAGCCAACGCCAAAATCAAACTATCTCATCTCTACTCTCTGTTCAATCTCCCTCACATATCTCAAATTTACATG
>CAJWLI010000130.1 GCA_913043075.1 uncultured Gammaproteobacteria bacterium | reverse complement strand
GTCGGTATCGAGTCCTTGTTAGAGGAGATTGTAACTTTTATCCCTGCGCCAGAGGATCATCGCGATTCCCCTATGCGAGCTTTAATTATCGACTCATGGTTCGATAATTATCTAGGGGTAGTCTCCTTGGTTCGGGTTGTGCAAGGAGAAATCAGGATAAAAGAAAAAATTGTCCTAAAGTCGCTCGGTAAGATACACCAAGTTGATTCCGTCGGAATATTTACCCCGAGAAGAAAAGAGAAAGATGTATTGGGAACGGGGGAGGTTGGTTTTGTGGTAGCGGGTATAAAGGATGTCAAGGGAGCTCCGGTAGGAGATACAATAGTTAGCGCGTCGAATCCTGAAGTTCCTAGTATGCCTGGATTTGAAAGAATTAAGCCTCAGGTATATGCGGGAATGTTTACGGTAAGCGCCGACGATTATGAGAGTTTTCGAGACGCATTAGCCAAGTTAACACTTAATGATGCGGCCTTGGTTTATCAACCAGAAAGCTCAGACGCACTCGGATTTGGTTTTAGATGTGGTTTCCTCGGGATGCTTCATATGGAAATAGTTCAGGAGCGTCTAGAACGGGAGTATGGGTTAGATTTAATAACTTCGGCGCCGACAGTGGTTTACGAGCTACAAATGAAATCAGGAGAGCATGTCAAAATTGATAATCCCTCGCAGTTGCCCGATGCGTCTAGTATTGCTGCTACGAGGGAACCTATTGCTAGAGCCAATATTTTAGTCCCTTCAGAATATTTAGGTAATGTGATTTCACTATGTGTTGAGCGCAGAGGCGTACAAAAAGATATGCAATTTGTCGGCAATCAGGTTTCTTTAATTTATGATCTGCCGATGAGCGAAGTTGTGCTCGATTTTTTTGATAGACTTAAATCTTCGTCAAGAGGCTATGCTTCGTTAGACTATTCTTTTGAGAGTTTCCAGTCTGCAGATCTAGTTAAATTAGAAATTCTGATAAATGGCGACGCGGTTGATGCTTTAGCTTTAATCGTCCATAGAGAAAACTCTCGATCGATCGGCTTTGCCCTCACAAAAAAGATGAAAGAGTTGATACCGAGGCAAATGTTCGACGTTGCGATACAAGCAGCGATAGGAGGGCAAATTATAGCCCGCCAGACCGTGAAGGCCCTCAGAAAAAACGTTACTGCCAAGTGCTACGGTGGAGACATAACGAGGAAGAAAAAGCTTCTAGAGAAGCAGAAAGCAGGGAAGAAAAGAATGAAACAGGTTGGAAGTGTCGAAATTCCTCAGGATGCATTCTTAGCCGTACTAAAGGTGGAAAAATGAGCATAGACTTCCCGCTCATACTCGTGGCTGCGACAGCTTTAACCGGTTTTATCTGGTTGTTTGAGGTTTTCTTCTTGCGCTCAAGGCGAATATCGGCGCAAAAAGCAGATTTGGAACAAAAAAATTATGTAGAGCCTGACTCAGAAAGTAAGCAGCCGGTTTTAGTCGAGTACGCAATTTCTTTTTTCCCTGTCTTAGCCATCGTATTAGTTTTCAGATCCTTCTTGTTTGAGCCTTTTCAAATCCCCTCGGGTTCAATGATTCCAACTCTCCAAGTTGGAGATTTTATTTTAGTAAATAAGCACCATTATGGAATACGGTTGCCAGTTCTCGGAACAAAGGTTTTTGATCTTGAAAAACCAAAAAACGGTGATGTGATGGTCTTTATTCCTCCTCATAGAGATGATTATTTTATAAAAAGAGTGGTTGGGATACCCGGAGACAGAGTAAGGTATCAAGATAAGATTATTTACATTAATGGGAAAAAGCAGACGCAAACTTTTGTAGCCCAGGTCCCTGCTGAATTTCCTGAAGCCCTACGGTATCGAGAAAAACTGGGTGAGATCGAGCATATGATTCAAAGAGATACGTTTAAACAGACTAGAATCGATGAGTGGCTCGTTCCAGAAGGCTTTTATTTTGTATTAGGAGACAATAGAGATCAAAGTAGCGATAGTCGTTATTGGGGCTTAGTCTCAGAGGAAGGCATTGTGGGTAAAGCCATCTTGGTGTGGATGCATAAAAATCCTGGGATTAGCTTCCCGACTTTTTCCGAAAATAGACTTATCCAGTAGTTTTTTTAAAATAAGTTCGCGGAAGATGCTGCAAACTTAGCCTGCATCTTTCATATCCTGGAGGATAACTGCTAATGATTTCAGAGACTAACTTATCGTGTCTAAATACTCCCGATTAGAAGAATCCATAAACTATCAATTTGATGACTATACCTTGTTAGAGAGGTCTTTGACTCATAGTAGTTTTAGTAAAGATAACAACGAACGACTAGAATTCCTTGGTGACTCGTTTTTAAACCATACTATCGCCTCCGTTGTTTTTTCAAGATTTACATCTGCATCTGAAGGAGACTTGTCGAGAATGCGATCGAGCCTTGTAAGAAAAGAAACGCTCGCTTTTATAGGGCGTGGACTTGATTTAGGTTCATATATAAAGTTTGGCGAGGGCGAAAAGAAAAGTGGAGCGCGAAATCGTGACTCGATTATTGCTGATGCTCTAGAGGCTCTTCTAGGTGCGATTTTTTTAGATGCTAGCTTTGATATTGCTGCCCAAGTTATCATCGATCTTTTTAAGACCAAGCTTGATGATCTTGATGAAACAGATGCACTAAAGGATCCAAAAACTCTTCTTCAAGAAAAATTACAGCATTTTGGAGATCCCCCCCCAGATTATGTTGTTTTATCTGTTTCAGGGAAATCTCCCAATGAGACTTTCGAAGTGGCTTGCTTTGCAAAAGGGATCGATCACGCAGTAATTGGACGAGGTTCCTCAAAACGTAAAGCAGAACAAATTGCAGCAAAAAATGTCTTGGAAGAAATGGAAACATAGCTATGAGTATGAAATCTGGTTACGTAGCTATTTTAGGTAGACCCAATGTAGGTAAATCTACTTTACTAAACGCTTTGGTAGGACAAAAAATCAGTATTACCTCAAGAAAGCCTCAGACAACTAGGCAAAAAGTCATTGGGATCCTAACTGAAGAGGAATATCAAGTTCTTTTTGTAGACACGCCAGGGATACACTCAGAAAAGAAAGACGCACTTAACCGATTTATGAATAGAGACGCGAAATCTGCGTTAGTTGATGTGGATATCGTAGTTCTTGTTTTCGATAGAGGTAAATATAAAAGCGAGGACCAGATTGTTGTTGATTGCTGTAAGCACGTGACTGCTCACAAAATAGTTGTTGTAAACAAAATTGATTTACTGAGCAATCCCAATGAGCTTTTTCCAATTTTAAAGAATTTCCAGGATCGCTTTCCAGATGCAACTATGATTCCTTTATCTGCCCAAAAAGAAAAAAATTTAGAAGCGCTTATAAAAGAGATTAAGAGTCGGTTGCCGGAATCCCCATTTTATTATCCCGAGGACCAGATAACTGATAAATCTCAGCGTTTTTTGATTGCCGAGATCATCAGAGAAAAAATAATGCGTCAACTAGGCAAAGAGATTCCCTATCAAACTGCTGTAGTTCTGGATACTATTTCGACTGAATCTAGTCACGTAAAAATCGACGCTTCAATTTTTGTAGATAAGAATAGCCAAAAGAAAATAGTTATTGGAAAAGATGGGGAAAGAATTAAACGCGTTTCCATGGATGCGCGTTTGGATATAGAAGCGTTATTACAAAAAAAGGTCATGTTAAGAACCTGGATAAGAGTCAAAAAAGGATGGTCTCACAGCGCGAAGATCCTTAAAAGTTTAGGTTTTGATGAAGGTGAGTAGAGGTATTCTGCAAACGGTTTATGTTCTTCACGTAAGGACATATCGAGAGACAAGTTTAATCGCTGACGTATACTCTAGGGATAGAGGAAGATTTTCGGTTATTTTCAAAGGGATCCGATCTAAAAGATCTCGGTATTCCGGTATGGTACAACCGTTTGTACCGATCTCATTGTCTTTTTTAGGAAAATCTGATCTGAAGACAGCTGTTAATTTAGAGTTTCCTTCAAAGCCGTTTTCTATTTCGGGCAAAAACATTATTTTAGGGATGTACGTGAACGAGCTGTTGTATAGATTATTAGAAAAATATGATCCCTTGGAATCGGTCTATGATAGTTACGAATCTCTATTAAAAAAATTAGAAAATTTGAATAACCCTATTTACTCTCTCCGAGCATTTGAGCTAAACCTTCTTAAGGAGTTGGGTTATGGTATAAATTTTCATACGGATTCGATCTCGGGGGACGTGTTCTCTCCAGATGACCATTATAATTTCTTTGTAAATGAAGGTTTCCGAAAAACCTTCGAGCCTGACGAGATGAGCTTCTGGGGATATGAGGTTCAAGCGATGGCATCTGGTAAACTAGACGAGGTTCGACCGAAAAAAGTTCTTTCCTTAACTCGCCAGTCACTCGCTAGCTTGTTAGATAATAAACCTCTGATTTCAAGAACAATTTTCTCGGGTCTAATTTAATGATAATTGGCGTTGGAACTGACATCGTCGAGGTAGATAGGATTCGAAAAGCTTTCTCGCGGAGACCAGAAAAATTTAGAAGAAAAATACTTGCCGCAGAAGAAATTGAAACAACTCCAGTGAGCAGGGAAATAGAGTACCTAGCCAAGCGTTTTGCAGCAAAGGAAGCTATTTCAAAAGTTTTAGGTACCGGCATGCAGTTTGGGGTCAGTTTTGGAGATATTATAATCCTAACAGACCTCAAGACAGGGCGACCGTTAGTGGAATTAAAAGGCCATGCAAAGCAGCAAGCTTCTCTGAAAGGAATAAATCGCATATTGATTTCTATTTCTGACGAAAAAGACTATGCGATGGCTTTTGCGGTAGGATTGTCTTCCTAAAAATATTTCACATAGTTAAAAATAGTGTGGTTTAAGCCTTCCTTGTTAGGTTGGCTTGAGCCTTCATCTCCCTGAACAAGGAAGAGATTTTTTTGGAAATTGAAGAAGACCCTAATAAACTAGATATTGTTTCTACGAATATTGACGGGTGCGGATATCCGGCAGATGGGAAGAGAGCAGTAATTGGAGCTCTTGAAGGCGAGCAAATATT
>CAJWLI010000129.1 GCA_913043075.1 uncultured Gammaproteobacteria bacterium | reverse complement strand
CAATCCATTTTTAAACAATAGCCACTCTAGACCAATTCGGGCCTTTCCAAATAAATTTAGGTGCTTATGAAGCGAAATCGGCTGAGCGCAAGACTGTTGGACGTAGACCTCTAAATGATCCATAAGATTCTTTCCGACGCCTGGCAGGTGAGCTAATGTTTTTATATCGTGATGAGATAATTCGTCCGCAGCACCGATGCCCGACAGCATCAAAATTTGAGGCGAGCTAATAGCCCCAGCGCATAATATAACCTCAGAATTCGCGCGGACAGACGACAGAGTGTTTTTTCGAACATAAGACACGCCCAACGCTTTACCATTTTCAAGAATAATTTTTTCCGCTGTCGCGCCTCGGAGAACAGTTAAATTTTTTAAGGAGCGTTTTTTAATAAAAGCTTGGTAAGTCGAGGCGCGACGTCCCGAATCAACTGTCATTGGCATCGGTCCAAATCCTTCCTGATCCGCCCCATTGATGTCATGGTTTCGAGGATACCCAGCAGAAACTGCCGCTGCGACAAAAATATTGTAGAGCGGATTTACCATCTTTCCCGTCGTCGTCGCTAATGGCCCCTCGTGGCCTTGGTAAGGGTGAGGCTCCCTCCTCTCGTCAGCTGTTTGAGATTTTTTGAAATAGGGTAAAACATTCTCGTAGTTCCAACCCGCTGCCCCGAGCTTTTCCCAAGAATTAAAATCTTCTTTATTTCCCCTGACATAAACCATGCCATTGATAGAAGAGGAGCCTCCCAACACTTTCCCTCTGGGGCAATGAATGCGCCGATTATTCAACCCCGATTCAGGCTCACTAAAAAACCCCCAATTAATTCGACTGTCGTTAAGGGGCATATAAAAGGCTGAAGGCATTCTTATGCTTAATCTATTGTCACTCCCCCCCGCTTCCAAAAGCAAAACACTGGCAGACAAACTCTCTGCTAGACGGGAGGCTATGACGCAACCAGCTGATCCAGCACCGACAACAACATAATCATAGTGATATTTGGAATTTTTTCTCATCTCGATATTGTCTCATCTAATCTTATAAAAACACGAGAATTAAAATAATTGAATGAACAATGCATTTGCTAGGTGAGAACTTAAATTGAGAATTTAAGATTTCTTTTATTTTGGTAATAATTTTTTTGTGCTTAACTTTATTCTATTAAAAAAGGTAAGCGGGTTACAGGATGAGCGCAGTAATAGAAAAGAAGCAAATGAAAAATGGAGTATTAATCCTAACCATGAACCGGCCTCAGGTACTTAATGCAATGAACAAGGATCTCATTGTTGGCTTGCTTGATACCTTTAAAGAAATTGAAAAAGAGAAAGAATCGAGAGTAGTGGTTTTAACTGGGAAAGGAAAAGGTTTTTGCTCTGGTGCTGATTTGGCGAACGGCGGCTGGGAAATAGAGAGAGAACTTACGAGGGGGGAAGCCGGGGCACACCGGATAGACAAAGTTTTTAATCCTTTGGTGCGCCTAATCGCTTCAATAGACAAACCTATCATTACAGCGATTAATGGCTTAGCCGCGGGCGGTGGAGTTGGTCTCGCGCTAGCTGGCGATTTGGTTGTCGCCTCGGAATCAGCAAGATTTAAACTAGTTTTTGGTCCTAACCTAGGAATAATTCCTGATGTGGGTGCCTCGTGGTTTTTACCAAATATGGTTGGGAGGGCAAGGGCAAACGGTATCGCTATGCTAGGGGATGATCTGTCGGCAACTGACGCCAAGGATTGGGGCTTAATTTGGGACTGCTTTCCGGAAAATCAATTTATGGAAAAAACTATCGAGCTAGCAGATCGGTTAGCAGATGGAGCGATTAAAGGATTAAAAGAAATTTCGAAGGCCCACTCAAAAGCGCTAGTCAATTCTTTAGACCAGCATCTCGACTACGAGAGGGACATTCAGAAAATTCTTGTAGACCGACCCGAATTTAAGGAAGGCGTCTCTGCTTTTTTAGAAAAAAGGAAGCCTAATTTTAGAAAAAATTCTTCAAAATAATTTCAATTTCCACCGATAAAAACTCGTAAATTTTAAAATCGCGTGACCGAGTAGGCCCAGTAAAGAAACAAAAACTGCAGAGGTAGCCGAAAATATAAAAATCCCGAGTGAATCGAGGGAAAAAGCTCTGGGTAGAGAGCCATATAGATATTAGCGGGATAAACCGCTATCAATAGCACGAAGATGCCCCAGCCGGCTGCTCTGCGAAGACCTGGCATCAATACCGCAATTCCACCGACTATTTCTAAAACACCACTTATCAGAACTGCTTCAGAATGCATGGGAAATATAGGAGGCATTATCGACAAGTAAAATTCTGGGTTAACAAGGTGATCTAAACCCGCGCCTATAAAAAATATACTAAAAGCAAAAAGCAATACTTTTTTCGTATGACTTGCCGGCAACTCAAACAACTTAATGAAATTGTATAAAACCATTTTCCTTAGACGCCTAAACAGATGGATATCCAAAAAAGCTTTTTGTTAGAAAGAGAGAACTTCATCTGAAGTGAGATATTATTCTCGCTGATCCTTTCTCACAATTCGGTCCCATCAAATGCACGCCATCTATGCAAGGCAGATCCATGATTTTTTCAATTAGTTCCTGACAGATTTGCTCTCCTGTTTCCGAAGGCGAATCGCTAAGTTCTAATCTACGGAGTATCTCGTCAGAAATATTTATCCCCCATAAGTTTTTTCGCATCCAGTCAGCCTGCTTCGCTGATTTTAATGGCCCCATCCCTATCAAGATTTTGCAATTCTCAAATGATCCGCTGAGGCTCAGTTTTTCTGAATATGCCTTTATAACCTCATAGTCAAAACAATATTGAGTCTGAACAAAATTGGCTCCTTGATGGATCTTTTTAATTAACTTTTCCATAGCATCAGGTTTAGATTTTTGGTCATACAAATCATCCGCCGCCCCTGAGAAAATGGGTAACGAATCATTTACTAAAGTCCCATCGGTTAGTGATCCTCCAGAAAGAGTCGCACATAGTTTTATCAGACCGTTACTATTCAATTCATTCACAGCTACCGGCCCACCTTCAGGGGGTTGATCTCCGCTCAAACATAGAACTTTGTTCACACCCACGGATAACGCACCAAGAAGAACCGATTCAAGAGCGATTTGATTCCTATCTCTTCCTGTTAGCTGAAGTATTACGTCTAAGCCGTTTCGTCTAATTTCTGAAGCTACCAAGAGGCTATTCAATCTGCTCTTGCAATTTGGGGAATCGGTTACATTCACTGCATCAGCAAGATCAACTAAATCATCAACTTTTCCGGTGCTTCTTGCTAGGTCAGTAGAAACATCAGGGGTCGTTTCAGCAGTAAACAAAAATTCAACTTCTTTAAACAATTTCTTTACCTCGGTAATATTTTCGATGGATCGTAAAACGGAAGTTGCACAACTTCGCCTTCAAACTCGCCGGACGAAGTGGAAATCCGTAAATGGTAATTGGGTGGCTTGGGTTCATTTAATCTGATAAGGCCAACGCCATACTTTAAATAAGGAGACCAGCCCCCAGCACTGACGAATCCAACTTCTTCCCCTCCTGATTCAACCAACTTGTCACCTCTCGTTAAAGAAGTTTCCATGCATTTGATACCCATTAGACGCAGCGCTGTATGCTTTGTGTTTACTAACGCTTGCCGGCCTATAAACTCTTTTTTTTCCTTATGGACCAAGCGACCAAGACCTATTTCATAAGGATTAAAACTCTGATCAATATCAGTTCCGTAATCTAGGATGCCAGCTTCAATTCTTCTCGTATGCATAGAAGATATGTCAGACGCCATCAAGCCCGCAACTGAACCCTTTTCGAGCAAGTATTCCCATAGACCAACCCCATCAAATTCCTTATTTTTAGAATATATTTCAAAGCCTCGCTCCCCTGACCAACCTGACCTGGAAATATAAAAAGATGACCCATAAATCTCGGTTTCGATGGCGTCATAATAGGAAAAAGAATCTGGAGAAATATTAGTTATGGCTTCCAATACTTGTAATGAAGTAGGTCCCTGTATCTGTAAAACCCAGGAGTCGAAATCTCTGATTGAAACATTTAAGTTTCCGATATGCGCAGTCGCCCAATTTAGAAAGTCTCCATTGGCCTGCACATATATAAATTCGCGTTCGCTCGGCCTCATCAAGACGCCATCCATGACAATGCCACCATGATGATTACATGCTATTGCGTAGCCCGCTCTTCCAATCCGAATCTTGTTAATATCACGCGTGAATAGTCGCTGCAAGAACTCTAGACTATCAGGACCTGTAATCTTTAAAGGCGTCTCTGGTACATCATATAAGCAACATCGCGAGCGTAGATGAAGATAATGAGCTTTTTCATCATAACCAGAACTTATTGGGTAAAGCCTTCCATTGTAAATACTGTATTGTGTGTCGTCCCGGTCATTGCATGCAAAAAACGGTGATTTTTTAAATCGATGATCCGAGACTGGTAAAAAAGATATGGGCATCTATTTCTCTCTTTCGTTATTTACTTAAAAAAGGCAACACACTACCCTCGAATTGGGCCTCAAAATGGCCGAAATTCCAACAAATCCTTTCAAACATACTAGGATACTGTGGACTGAAGGATCAGTTTTAGTTGACTAATTTTTCTTGCTTAGACTAGATTTTCGATCTACCATGCGCGACCGAATATTCACACTCAATGGGTAGGGTCGTCAAGATGAGAATTCTCTTAATTTCTATTCTTTTATATGGTTTTTCTTCTTACACTTTCTCTCTTGATTCGGAATTATCATCGGGAGATCAAATTGAGGATTTGACGGCTCCTGTTTATTCCCCATTCATTGAACGGTACGTCCTTGATGAGCTAAAGCAACTAAGAATTGACCAAGCGAACGCGCGTCACGAGATCATTCAACAAATAGTTGATCGAGAGAAAGCATCCGTCGATCGAGGTGTAGAGTACGCCACCAGCGCGATTACTTATTTCTTTTATCTTATTGCCGCGGCAACTTCTTTACTAGTTTTAGTCGGTTGGTCTTCATTGAGAGAGATAAAAGAAGGCGCGCGCAATTT
>CAJWLI010000128.1 GCA_913043075.1 uncultured Gammaproteobacteria bacterium | reverse complement strand
ATCTTCACTCCTAAAGCTCAAGGTCTATGATGCACCAGTTTCCACTCACCGCAAATCTCTTTAAACTATAGTTTTAGTTTTATTAGGGTTTGTCATGTTTGATTTTTCAGGAAAAAACGTTCTGATCACCGGAGCAAGTTATGGTTTAGGCGAGCAATTCGCAAAGGATTTTGCTCGAGCAGGCGCGGATTTAGTCATTACCGCAAGAAGTAAGGAAAAGCTGGAAAAGGTTGCTGAAGCATGCGAGAGGGAGGGAAGCAAGGTTGTCGCGGTCTCTGGCGACGTCTCTATTGAAAACGATGTCAATAAAGTTGTTACAAAAGGAATCGAAGAACTCGGGCACATTGACGTCTTAATTAATAACGCGGGGATTGCTGACCCTCGAGGCGTTGCATCAGAACGTTTTGATTCGAAGACCTTTAACAATATTCTGGCCGTTGATCTGGCGGGCGCCTTCTATTATGCAAGAGAGTGTGGGCGTCATATGCTCAAACGGAACTCCGGCTCCATAGTAAATATCTGCAGCATTCTGGCCAGCGGAGGAAATGAAAATGTTGTGATTGGCTACACTGCTGCAAAAGGCGGACTCCTAAATCTAACATACCAGTTGGGTGTTGAATGGGCAGACAGGGGAGTACGAGTGAATGCTGTCTCTCCTGGATTTATCGTAACCGAGATGACAAGACCCTTCATGGAAGGCATGGGTATCGACAAGTGGATTGCGAGCAGAACACCAATGCGAAGAATCGGTGAGGTGAAAGAGGTGACCAATGCAGTAATGTTTCTGGCTTCCGACCTTGCAAGTTATATAACTGGTGTCGATCTTCTTGTTGATGGCGGAACCAATGCGGGCAACGGGACTTTCCAGATCCCGCCAATTCACCATGAATGGAACAAAGATTTACCAATGGTTCCCAGTCCTTACGAATCAGTTCAGCCTCGACCAGACTGGTATCAAGCGCTAGAAAGCGGCGTGCCAGGAGTTCATTACCCGATAGAAAACCCAGGCGACGAATAGTAAGAAGAGAGGCCTGATGGAATTGGAAAACATCTATTACGAATTAGTCGCCCTGAGCTCGTAAAATTGCTCCCTTTACAGATCAGGCCAGTTCGAATGATTTAACTTGACTTAGAAGAGCGCAATTTCTATCGTCCTCAAAATATTTGACAGAAAGGCTAATGACTCCCGAATTGCTCACAATAATAGGCGTTCCCGCCTCACCATATACCAGAAAGATGCTTGCCGTCCTGCGGTATCGACGGATTCCTTTTAAATTTCTAATTAACCAAAGCAAACATAATTTACCGAAACCAAAAGTAAGTCTGTTTCCAATTCTCTATTTTGAGGATAGCCAAGGTCAGCTCGAACCTTTTATCGACAGCACCCCAATAATCAGAAAACTTGAAATCGAGTACCCAGGTCGATCCATAATTCCAGAAGATCCGACAACGGCTTTTTTGAATTATTTGTTAGAAGATTACGGTGATGAATGGTTAACCAAAGCGATGTTCCACTATCGTTGGGCATACCTCAAAGATGCAGAAATGGCTGGCTCAATATTGCCTTTTTATCAAGGCGGCATTTCCCAAAGCAATCAAAACGCTACTGAGCTAAAAAGTGCTTTCTCAGAGAGGCAAATATCAAGACTCGGCGTAGTTGGTTCGAACGAGACTACCAAAGTAATCATTGAAAACAGCTTCATAAAATTTTTAAGTTGCTTCGATAGTTTACTGCAATCTCACCCGTTTTTGTTGGGAACAGGCCCGAGATCGTGTGACTTTGCATTCTTTGGTCAACTGACGCAATTAGCTCAGTTCGATCCAACTCCAAGCGAAATTGTTATTAAAAAATTTCCTCGGATCCATGCATGGGTGAGCACTATGGAGGATCTATCTGGACTGGAGGTCAATGGAAATAGCGATCTGCCTATAGAGAAATTAGGGTCGAGACTGGAAAACCTCCTCAAAGAAGTTGGCGAGACATACACGCCCGTAATGCTCCAGAATGAGGAAGCAGTAAATAGCGGGAGGAGAAAAGTCGAAACGTTTGTCCGCGGCAAGCCGTGGACGCAGGAAATTTTTCCCTACCAAGCAAAATGCTTGAATTGGCTTCGTATCGAATTCTCAAAATTAGAGCAGCCAGAAAGACAAAAAATCTCTAAAATGTTCAGTGGGACAGGATGCGACTTATTAATCAAAAAACACCAAGAGGAATAAATTCACATGTTAATCGTTCATTTCGCACCAAACTCAAGAGCAGGCAGAATCATTTGGCTACTTGAAGAACTAGGACTTCCCTACGAAGTTAACAAAATGCGCTTCCATCCAGAGGACTTGAAATCTGAAACGCATAGAGCACGGCACCCACTTGGGCGCGTGCCAGTACTTGAGGATGATGGGAAACTAATATGGGAATCTGGCGCTATCGTTGAATATATACTTGAATGCCACGAAAAAGCTGACTTAAAGCCGGATAAAAGAGATCCCTCTTTTCCCGCATACCTTCAATGGTTTCATTACTGTGAGGGCATGGTCATGCCGCCAGTGAACACGATAGTCGTTCAAACTGTTCTCCTTTCCCCCGATCGCAGAGATGAAACAGCACTGTCACAAGCAAAAAAGCTCTTAACCCGGGCCCTGGAACCCGTCAATAGAGAACTTAGCGGCAGAGACTACTTAATTGGAAACTTTTCAGCTGCAGATATTATGCTTGGCCATGCCTGCTTTATGAGCAACAGACTTGGTTGCGTTCCCGAAGAAATGTCAAATCTCAAACGATATGTAGATAACATATCGAGTAGACCCGCCTTTGATCTAGCTATCAATATGCAGTAAATCAATCAAGATAAATCGTAGGCGTCAGGTTCAATATCATGTGTCTTAGACCAATATTCGAGATTACTAAAAGGGGAATTATTAACAACTCTTCCTTCAGAGTTTTTATACCAACTCTGGACTCCGGAGTGTCCCCACGCAAGCTGCTGACTTAATTCCTGAACCTCTTTATTGTACTGATCATTTATCTCGGCACTGACCTCGAACTCCTGTGCCTCTTTTTCAGCCATAAGCGCAATGCACTGCATCATGTAATGCACTTGGCATTCCGTATTATAGATAATGCTTCCGCCGTGGACGATATTCGTATTCGGACCGTATAAGCAAAAAAGATTAGGATAACCTGGCACCAAAATTCCTTTATAGGCTTCCGGAGTTTCTCCCCACAGCTCCTCAAGATTTTTTCCTTCTATGCCTTTCACATCCATTGGCCACAAAAATCTATTCGTATTAAATCCGGTCGCATAAATAATTACATCAAATTCATGTTCGATTCCATCTTCTGTAAGAATTCCTTTCTCTGTAAAACTTTTGATAGGGCTGTCTACCAAGCTAACGTCATCTCTTGCTAAGGTTTTATACCAATCATTGTCAATTACCGGACGTTTACCGTAGACAGGAAAGTCAGGAACACACTTTGGCAATAAGTCTTGTCGGTCACCAAGTTGAGCGCTGATGTATGACGTGAAAGATTCTCTAATCATATCGTTCTGCTCATTCATCGAACGATCCTTATGCTGCCAATTCGGGTCCTCAACAACAGCACTCCAATTTCTATCCATAAAACCAAAAATCATTCGCGCCCTATGCCATTCTGCGTAGCAAGGAAGATAGTTCAAAGCCCACTTTATACCGGTTTCAACTGATCGATAGTAATCTCGACTCGGCGTTATCCAATGTGGAGTGCGCTGAAATACAGTTAGGTGGTCAGCTTTTTCAGCAGTTTTCGGTACCAATTGAACTGAACTACAACCTGTTCCGATCACCGCTACCTTCTTATTTTTTATCTCAACATCATGTCGCCAACGAGCCGAATGGAAGGATTCACCATTATAAATCTCTTGTCCATCAAATTTCGGAATCACTGGCCTATTCAGCTGGCCTACCGCACTGACAACGATATTCGCTTCTATAGTCTCTTTCTTGCCGGCCTCAAGCGAAAAATCCACTGTCCAGCTCTGTCTTTTTACGTTAAACGTCATTCCTGTAACTTCCGCTCGAAGTTTGATGTTGTCTCGAATATCTAACTGGTCAGTGCATTTCTCAAAATATTCGTATAATTCATCTCTTTTGGAGTAGTAGCCAGACCAATTCGGATTCCTCATAAAAGAGAAGGAATAAAAATGATTCGGCGTATCAACTCCACAATCGGGATACGTATTCTCATACCAGGTACCCCCAACGGCATCGTTTTTTTCTAGTATGGTAAAGCGAATCCCAGCTCGTTTTAATTTGGCCGCCGTACAAATTCCAGACATACCTGCGCCAACGATTACTACATGCAACTCATCTAAGAACTTCTTCTTAGAAGACTCAACCAGCTCATCCAGCCAATCTAAGTCTCGATCAATAAAATTCGTTTCCTCGAGCAACATTTCACAAAAATCTTGTTCAAGTGGTTCTCCGACTGAAAACTCCATCATTTTTCGCATCCGAGCAGCCGACGGCGCCCTCGGGAAAGGAAGTTCATTGTTTTTGATTTTGAGAATAAGCTCTAAAGCCGATGCTCTTATTTCATCGGCGATGGCCTGATCATAATCTCCGCTGTCATCAGGAAAAATCTCTCCCTCAGGAACATAGATTGGTTTGGGGCGGTAGCGATCGACCAACCAGCGATCATCTCCAGAATACTGAGTCATGACCATTAATAATGTCGGGATATTAAGATCCATCAATGACTTCTTTATTTGCTCTTCACTTGCCGTTATCTGCATTTCTTTAGCCCTCTTTCTAATCCGGTATAAAGTTTCCCGATGCGTTGTACTCAACCCGATTCTGCTTAAAATCAGGAAAAATCTCTTTAAAAAGCCTCAACATACTTATGGTCGATAATCGATCTGAAGATTTGTGCAAATGGCCTGGCGGACCTAAGGTTGGCGGAAGAGCGAACCCATGGGGAGTTCCCGAGTAATCGTGAAAAATCCAACGCACGCCCGCATCATCCATCTCTTTGCAAAATCTCACTCTGCTTTCATCGGAAACCAAATGATCATCTCGACCATTCTCGATTAATACAACGGTGTCTTTATTGTA
>CAJWLI010000127.1 GCA_913043075.1 uncultured Gammaproteobacteria bacterium | reverse complement strand
CGCCGGGTAACTACATCTCGGCGGTGAATAATAAAACACTCGAGGACCTCTTTTAAATTTAGCAACTTAGGCTCGCCCTCAACCAAGGCAACCATATTTATGCCAAATACACTCTGAAGCTGCGTGAGCGCATACAAGTTATTCAGGACTACCTCGCCTACCTCGCCCCTTCTCAACTCTATTACTATTCTTGTTTCGGAAGCAGACTCGTCTCTCAACTCTACTATTCCATCAACTTTTTTCTCTTTAACCAGCTCTGCAATTTTCTGCAAAAGCTTTGCTCTATTCACCTGATAAGGAATTTCTTTGATTATTATCTTTTCTTTGCCCGTCTTGGCGTCAGATTCAACCTCACACCTTGATCTAATCTGGACTCTTCCCTTACCCGATTTATATGCTTGAACTATTCCTGCGCGACCGTTTATGAGAGCCGCTGTCGGAAAATCGGGGCCTGGGATATGAGTCATCAATTCTTCAACACTTATTTCTGGGGTCTCCATCAAGGCAAGACAACCGCTTATCACTTCTTTAAGGTTATGAGGGGGAATGTTTGTAGCCATCCCCACGGCTATACCACTTGATCCATTTATAAGGAGGTTTGGGAGTCTAGATGGCAAAACCTCGGGCATCTTAAGCGTGCCATCGTAATTTTCAGAAAAATCTACAGTGCTTTTATCCAGGTCTGCCAATAATTCTTGAGAAATTTTCTCCATCCTAACTTCTGTATAACGAGAGGCCGCAGCTCCATCTCCGTCCAAAGACCCAAAGTTTCCTTGACCGTCAACTAATGGATAACGCATCGAGAAGTCTTGAGCCATTCGAACAATTGTATCGTAAGCAGCCATATCTCCGTGCGGATGATACTTTCCTATAACTTCTCCGACTACTCTAGCCGATTTGATATGGGGCCGATTGTAGCTATTGTTCAAGTCGCTCATTGCAAACAGAACTCTTCGGTGCACGGGCTTTAACCCGTCTCGAACGTCAGGAAGAGCGCGACCGACAATAACACTCATGGCGTAATCGAGGTAAGATACTTTGAGCTCTTCCTCGATACTAATTGTTCCTATATCTTTATCATCTTGATCTGACACAGCTAAATACCACCCAGTAATAACGTTTCATGGTCGGTTTTTGTTGCCTAAACCAAAATAATTAAGACCTAAAATCCTGTTTATTAGAGTTTGATTAGCAAGCAAAAAAGGACCGAAACAAAACGAAAAAAAACACTAAAAAGTTTAAGTTTAACCCCTATATTTTAACACGAATCTAATTTTGACCTCAATCGTTTTTAAACGATGGTCGTATTTTAAATTATTGTTTTTAAAGATTTTTTATGCTCTTCACAAATATTGGTTTATAGTTTGTGTGTGGGGTTTTACTGGTTAGCGGTTGGAGCTTCGGTTAGTCGAACACCGCCGAAATAATCGCCGACTTTTTACTAAGAACTAGAGTTTATTATGAGCCAAAAAATAGACTATCTAATTTCTCCTAAATGGATTGCTCCTGTAATCCCGAGGTCATGTATTCTGGAAGACTATTCTGTAGCAGTCTCGCAAAGCACAATCTCGAAGATTCTTCCAACTAATGAAGCTTTGAAAAACTTTCGGGAAGCGCCAAACATCTCGCTTCCTGATCAACTGTTGACTCCCGGCTTCATAAATGTACATTCTCATGCCGCGATGTCTTTGCTCAGAGGAATAGCCGACGATCGGAATATGATGGATTGGCTAAGTAATTGGATTTGGCCAATTGAAGCAAAACTTGTCGATCCAAGTTTTGTGCTCGATGGCACTCAACTTGCCGGAGTTGAAATGATAATGGGCGGAACAACAACCGTTGCGGACAATTATTTTTTTCCCGATGCCTCTTCGAGTGCCTTTGCGTCACTTGGCATGAGAGCGCAGATAGGGATTCCTGTCTTAAAGTTTAAAAATAATTGGGCAAGCGACGAGAGAGATCACCTTGAAAAGGGCCTGACGCTTCTTGATCGACAACAACATAATTCTTTACAGAGTCTTTCTTTATCTCCTCATGCCCCATACAGCGTAACCGATGAAGGCTTTTTAAGAATCGCTGAACTAGCGAAAAAAAAGAAACTTAGAATCCAACTTCACTTACATGAAACCAACAAAGAAGTACAAGATTCATTAGATGAATGGGGGCTTCGACCGCTTGCTCGAATTGAAAACCTTGGCATACTGAATAGCAGTCTTCAAGCAATTCACTTAACGCAATTGAATTCCAATGAAATAGAGAGCCTAGCGAAGAACGAAGTTCATGTCGGCCATTGTCCCGAGTCGAACATGAAGCTAGGATCAGGGATCTGTCCAATTAGTGATTTGTTGGCGAAAAACGTTAACGTCGCGATTGGAACAGACAGTGCTGCGAGCAATAATGATTTGGACATGCTCCAAGAAGTTAGAACAGCGAGTTTTTTATCCAAAGCAGTCTCTAACGATGCAACTCAAATACCCGCGGAGGTTTGTCTTGAGATGATTACATTGAATGGAGCAAAATTTTTAGGTCTCGAACACAAAATAGGGAGCATTGAGGTTGGAAAGCTAGCCGACTTAACTGCAATAGACATGTCATCTATAGCTTTAAAACCAGTTTATAACCCTTTATCCCAACTAATTTACAATTGTACTAGCGCCAATATTTCTAATGTCTGGATAGACGGAAAACAGATCCTTCAAAACAAAGAGTTACTAAAATTTAAGATGCCCGAGCTTGAGAGAAAAGTAGATATATGGAAAGAGAAAATAATGTCCTTAGCTTCGAAAATATCATGAACAAGGAAAATACTGATGAGGAAGAGCTAGAAAAGTTTGAAGCAATAGCTAAAGAGTGGTGGGATACCCAAGGGAAATTCAAACCGCTTCACGACATCAACCCAATCCGTATGGGGTACATAAGCGAGAGGGTTGATCTCAAAGGCAAAAGGGTTCTTGACGTCGGTTGCGGGGGAGGTATTTTATCTGAAGCTCTGACCTTGGCGGGGGCGGAGGTGGTTGGAATAGATGCTGCAGACGGACCACTAAAAGTAGCAAAATTGCATAGCTACGAATCGGGAATCTTTCCAGACTACAAGAACACTACTATAGAGCAACTCGCTATCGAAAATGACGAATTATTTGATGTTGTCACTTGCTTAGAAATGCTTGAGCATGTTCCCAACCCCGAATCTGTGATCTACAGCTGTTTTAAGCTTTTGAAACCAAATGGCAGTGCATTCTTCTCGACTATTAATAGAAATCCCAAATCATTTCTCTTCGCGATTATAGGAGCGGAGCATTTGCTAAAACTTCTGCCGAAAGGCACTCACCAATACCAAAAAATGATTAAACCTTCAGAGCTAGCGGTTTGGTGCAGAAAACACAACCTCTCAATTCAAGACATCTCTGGCATGGTATTCAATCCTATCTTTCAAACTTATAAGCTTAGCAGCGACGTAGACGTGAATTACATAGTTCACTGCAAAAAATAAGAGCCTAACTTGTTCAATCTGAGAAAAGATATTCTAGCAAATCGAGTAATACTTGTTACCGGGGCAGGGGACGGTATAGGCAAAGAGGCAGCGGTTTCTTTTGCAGAGCATGGTGCTCAAGTTATCCTGTTGGGACGGACAATAAAAAAACTTGAAAAGGTATATGATCAAATCTGCCAAATAGGCGCACAAGAACCCGCGATAGTCCAACTGGATCTCGAAACTTTAGACGAAGCAACCAGCGAGCAACTCAAAGAGACTATCCAAGACAACTACGGAAAGCTTGACGTATTACTTCATAACGCAGCGATTTTGGGCACTAGAGTACCTTTAGAGAATTATGATTCCAAAGAATGGGCGTCCGTCATACAAACAAATTTGACCTCTGTGTTCGTCTTAACCAAAGCTTTATTACCGTTGTTAAAAAAGTCGGTAGATGGAAGGATAATATTCACTAACTCAAGCGTTGGAAAAACTCCGCGAGCATACTGGGGAGCATATTCGGTATCGAAATTCGCTCTAACGGGTTTCGCAAAAATATTGAGTGAGGAGTTAGAAAATACGGCGAAGGTAGTAGTGACGAGCGTTAATCCAGGAGCCACTCGAACATCTATGCGACGATCTGCTTACCCCGGAGAAGACCCGAGAAAAATAAAAAACGTTAAGACGTTGATGCCTCTTTACCTCTATTTAGCTGGGCCAGATAGCAAACACGAACATGGAAAGGAGTTTTCTGGGAACCAGCAAACTTGGGATTGGGCAAATCGGATCAAAGGACCCCGTTAATCCCTGCAAGAGCGTGCAACGCCTTTACATCATTCTTTCCTAATTCCTTGTATTGCCCCACCTTAACTGAGGAGGGGATGAAAAATGTACCATAACGGACACGCTTCAACCTGCTAACCACGCAGCCCTGCGATTCCCAAAGTTTTCGAACCTCTCTGTTTTTTCCTTCCATAAGAACTACGTAAAACCATTGATTCGCTCGTTTTTCGTCTTCTAGAGTGGAACTCATCTGGATATCTGAAAATTTCATCAAAGTGTTATCAATGACAACACCTGATTTCATTGCCTCTAAACAACTCGGCTGCACATTACCAAGAACGCGCACAGCGTATTCCCGCTCAATTCGTGAAGACGGATGCATCAACTTGTTAGCTAAGAAACCATCAGTTGTAAACAGAAGAAGGCCACTTGTATTGATATCAAGACGTCCAACTGATACCCATTTTTGACCCGTTAATTTAGGCAAACTGTCAAAAACTTTTTTTCGCTTCTTGTCATCTCTTTGACTGCACACCTCTCCAGCAGGCTTGTTGTAGAGCAGGTAACGTTGAGGCCTGGCCTTCTGGTTCTGCAATCTTCCATCAACCTTAATTTCATCGGAGATTACAACTCGGTCACCAAGCTTAGCTACCTTGCCATTCACATAAATTCTTCTCGCTTCGATCCACTTCTCTAATTCTCGCCGGGAACCTAGGCCCTTATTAGCGAGCACTTTTTGCAACTTCTCAGATTTCTGCGTTTCTTCCATATCGCTCAGACTCTGATGCTTTTTTTCTTGCGAGGAAAAAGGGCTTTGCCACTATAAGTTTTAGCCCGCAATATCATTACCA
>CAJWLI010000126.1 GCA_913043075.1 uncultured Gammaproteobacteria bacterium | reverse complement strand
CAATTTCGCCTGAATTAGGAAAGTCTCCAGACCTAGTTTTAGAGTAAATAAGCTTGTGGTCTAAAGTCAGCTTGAAGATGCCGTTGTCACCGGGCACAAGCTTGATTTGATTGTTAACTCCAAGCTCTTTTAAATCAGCGGCCAAACTGACCGCTTCTGGTTTGTAGTCTCACAGGGAACAATAGGTGATTTCAATTTTTCTCATTCGTAAACTCTAAAAGTTTTTAATACGATCTTGCATGTCTGGGTCTGGCCCGGGTGACTTTTCTCGCTCAAATAGTTTGCCATCCTCATAGCTCATGCTCATGCCTGCATTTACTAGATATTTATCAGATCTGAGCGTATGCCAAGAATTCTGAACTATTTGATTTGCTATTTCTAATGTTCGATCTTTCAAAAAATTTTCTGCGACACATTCATTTGCTAGACCCAACCGGAAAGCCTCTGAACCGGATACAATTTTTCCAGTAAACATCATTTCTTTTGCTTTGATGGGGCCGATTCGGCGGGTTAGTCGCTGACTCATTCCCCAAACGGGAACCATTCCCCATCTCCCATGTGTGTCAGAAAATTTTGCTGAATCAGATGCTATCAATAGATCGCACGCTAGAGCTAACTCTAGCGAACCCGTGTAGCAGTGCCCTTGCACCTCGGCGATGACGGGTTGAGGAAGATTTTCAATCATATCCAGGGTCTCCGCTTGGTAATGCGGAGAGGGCGCCCTTTCTCCAGATTGAATTGCTTTTAGGTCGTTTCCGGCAGAGAAGGATCTGCCTTCGCCACGCAATATAACGCATCCGACGGATTCAATTTGTGAGGCAATATTTTCAATGTGATTTCGGAGCTCAATAAAGAGCTTTGGACTAAGCGCGTTTAAGGCTTCGGGTCTATTTAGCGTCAGAGTTGCTATTCCGTTCTCGTCGGATCTCAATATTAATTCAGCCATTTTTCCCCCAGATTTTTTTCAATTGTGCGTGATTTGTTGGTTTATGCCAAGCGTAAGGGTGTATTCTTAGGGGATTAAGGAGATCTGATTTGAAAAACATCCCTGTTTCTGTTGAATGGAAGAATGATAAATTATTTCTATTGGATCAACGCAAATTACCTGGAGAAGAAAAGATAGTAGTTTGCGAAAATCTTCAGGATGTAATCGTTTCGATTAAGACTTTGACTGTTAGAGGCGCACCAGCTATTGGAATTGCTGCAGCATACGGGATTCTTTTGGGATTGGAGGATACAGGGCTGAACGAGATTAATCGCGTTTTTAAATCACGCGCTTCAGAGCTCGTTGATGCTAGACCCACTGCTGTTAACTTAGCTTGGGCAGTCGACCGGATGTTAGCTTGTCAGGAAGCTAATCGGAGCAACGAGAATATTTATGAATGTCTTCTTCGCGAAGCAAAAGATATCCATCAATCGGACCGAGAGTCCTGCAGAGCAATAGGCGAGCATGGGCTTGACTTGGTGAGAAAACACCCTAACATTTTGACGCATTGCAATGCAGGCAGCCTTGCGGTCTCGGAGTTAGGTACCGCATTAGCACCGATCTACTTAGCGAATGAGCGAGGGACGAAGGTCCATGTTTTCGTCGATGAGACCAGGCCATTGCTTCAGGGCGCTCGATTAACTGCCTTCGAGTTGAGCCGGAATGGTGTTCCATGTACTTTGATTTCGGACAACATGGCAGCTCATATAATGAGTGAGGGCAAGATTGATATGGTGATCACCGGGGCGGACAGGATCGCATCTAATGGGGATGCTGCAAATAAGATAGGGACTCTTAGTATAGCCATTGCAGCAAAGTATTTTGAAATCCCATTTTTTATAGCGGTCCCGCTTTCAACAATAGATCTTTCTACTCCTTCAGGTTCGGATGTTGTAATAGAAGAGCGTGATGGGAATGAGGTCACACACTTTCATGGGACGATGGTCGCCCCCCTCGGTGTTTCAGCAAGATCGCCAGCTTTTGATGTTACCCCATCAGAGTTAATTGCGGGCATAATCACCGAGAGAGGCGTTATTTATCCTCCTTTCCCGGGAGCTATTAAAAATTTAATGATCGAATAAAGAATTGCAAGAAAAGTTCTTAGCTTGGAGATGATCCCTCGATGAAAAAAACTTCCGTGTTTGTTTTAGTCTTTTTATCTATCGCTTTAGCTGGGATTTTCTTTTTCAGGAACCTCTTCGCTCCAGATCAAAGAACCTTGGGGACAATCATCGAAAATGAGGTCGATGATAATTCAAGAAATCTAAGCTCCGAGATAATCTCAAAATCTGCAGAAATTTTTGATGAAACAAGCTCACCTTTATTTGTAGAGCAGGAAAAACCGGAGCCGTCTGCTGCTTATCTAGTGCTTCCAGACCTTGACAGTTCGGACGCGATGATTCGGCAGGCTGCACTTAGTTTAACTAATTTTTCCGTGCCGGAGGTTGGAGGCCTCCTGCCTGGAGATCAACTAATAAGAAAATTTGTAGCAGTTCTGGACAATGCGGCTGCCGGAAGATTCTCATTTACCTTGCTTGGAGATTTGTCTATCACTGGCGTTTTTGTCGCCAGAGAAATTGAGAAGGACGTTTTTGAAATTGATTTTCGCTCCTACCAACGATTCAATTTTGTCACGGACGTGTTTTATTCGATTAATGCTGCGAGAGCTGTAGAGCTCTATCGTTTAGCTAAACCTCTTATAAATGCGGCATACAAGGAGCTTGGTTATTTAGAGGGTGATTTTGACAAAATCTTTTTTTCGGCCTTAGAGGGAATATCAAAAACCCCTGATTTTCCTGAGAGGGTTTTGCTAAAGAGGCCAGTTGTAATGTATGAGTATATTGATCCGGAATATGAGGCATTGAGCGCCTTCCAAAAACAGATTTTGAGGACCGGCCCTAGAAATAGTAGGTTAATAAAGAAAAAGGCAAGAGAGATAGAGTTCGCGTTAAAAAACAGATAAAGCTAATGAGAAGCTCGATCGTTAAAATCTAAGCCATCATCGTTCTGTCAATGCTGCCGAGCGAGCCCGTCTCAACGGGTTTAAGACATAATCCATTACCGTTTTTTCTCCCGTGATGATGTCTACCGATGCCATCATGCCTGGAATAATTGGAAGTGGAGTCTCCGCGGTTCCCAAATAGTTTTTATTGGTTCGAACTTGAATTTTGAAATAAGCGCCGCCCATCTGATCAGTAATTGAATCCGCACTGATTAATTCGATAACAGAATCTAAGCCTCCATATATGGCGAAGTCATAGGCAGTTAATTTGACTTTGGCTTGCTGCCCTGGGTACACGAACGCAATATCTGCCGGTCTAATGCGAGCCTCGATAAGCAAGGTGTCGTCGGCGGGCACGATTTCAATCAGCGGCATTCCGGGCTGCACCACGGCTCCAATAGTGTTAACGAGCACCTGATTGATAGTTCCATTAACTGGGGATTTTACTTCTGTTCGGCGCACTCTATCTTCTAGCGCTATATTTGAAACATTTGCTTTTTGTAGTTCTGTCTTGGCGATATTCAGTTGGGCCTGGGCTTCGCTTATGAACTGCTGCAACCTCTCCTGAACTTTTTTCTCAGCTTCTTTAACTGCAGCGATTGATCCAGGAATAGCGAGCCTGGTTTCCTTGAGCTTTCCCAGAGACTCTCTGAACGCAGCCTTTTGCCTGAGGAGTTCTACCTGAGAGACCGCACCTGTTTGCACCCCTGGTTTCGTTAGTTCGAGTTGTTCTTTTTTTATCTCAGCATCGTCGGCAAGTCTCTTTTCTTTAGCGCGAAGCTCTTCTAGGGCTGCCTCTAATTGTGTTTTTTGCTGTTTGAGGATTTCTAAACTTGACTCGAGTGCTTGCTTCCGTGCTTGGAATAGTTGAATTTCATCGCCAAAGTATACTCCCTGCATCTGACCAGAAAGGCTGTTTTGAGTAAAGCCCTCGCCACTGATCTCTGCCTCAAGTCTCGCTACCCTTGCAATTAGTTCATTACTAGTAAGTTTGCCTTCTCTGTAAGACGAGGCAAAACGGGTGTCGTCCAAAGTAATCATTGTTTGTCCGGCTAAAACGCTTTGCCCAGGTTTGACTTTTACGCTTGTAAGTATTCCGCCTTCGAAGTTTTGAACAACTTGGATTTGCGTAGAAGGAATGACTTTGCCCTCCGCGCGTGCAATCTCGTCCAGGGTCGCGAAGCTAGCCCATATGATAGCTGTTAAAACGAAGAGCCCACTTAAAATCAATACTAGGTGGGCGCTGATTGGCATGGTTTCAAACTCAGCAGCTATGCTTCCCTGCATGAACTCGATGTCTTCTTTTTCTGTTTTTACTATCATAAGTTTGGACTAGGATTTTTTAAAAGCATTTCTAGGACCTTATCCTTCGGACCGTCAGTTACAAGTTTTCCTTTATCGAGAACAATAATTCTGTCTACCAATGAGAGCATCGAAGCCTTGTGTGTGATTAAAATCAGTGTCTTATTCTTGATAAATGGTAAGAAGTTCTCTATGAAGATTTTCTCGCTAGTGTTGTCCATCGACGCGGTGGGCTCGTCAAATATCAGTGTTTCTCCGCCGCTGAACAATGCCCTTGCGATACCTATACCTTGTCGTTGTCCTCCGGAGAGATTTGAGCCTCGTTCTCCTACATCAAGGTCAAATCCCATTGGATGCTTTTTTATAAAATCACTGACGCTGGCGATTTCTGAAGCTATTATCATGTCTTCATCTTTCTTTAATGGGGAGCCAAGGGTTATGTTTTGTCTGATTGTCCCACTGAACAGAGAGACTTCTTGGGGAACGAAACTAATATTCTTTCTTATCTCTTGGGGATCTATTTGATTAATATCTGTATTGCCCAGCAAGATGGAACCTTCTGTAGCATTATAGAATCCCAGAATTAGCCTCTGGATTGTTGATTTCCCTGAACCCGTCCGACCGAGTATCGCGACTTTCTCGCCCTCTTCAATTTTTAAAGAGATATTTTCCAGAGCAGAAACTTTTTGGCTCTCATATTTGAAGCCAACGCTTGCAAATTCTATCTCGGAACCAATGTTGTTCCGGCTCAAGAAATTTTTGTCGGCAGGGCGCTCCACCGGCAACTGCATGACCTTGTCGATAGCCGAAAAAGCGGATTTC
>CAJWLI010000125.1 GCA_913043075.1 uncultured Gammaproteobacteria bacterium | reverse complement strand
CAGCGATGAAGGTCGCGTCAAGCCCATGCTCGGTTGCCGACTGCTCGAAACATTGGCTATAAGGAAACCCATAAATCAACTCCGCCCTTAATTCTGAATGGACGGAAAACAAGAAGAAAAAGCTTGTAATGAGGCATGGGATTTTCATCGAGTTTTCATAGCGCTCTGTTTTTAGGGGATGTCCGAAGTATACCAGCAAAAAAAAATGTCGGAATGCCGACACAACAACACCAAAAAAATGTTGGTATTTCTTAAGTGTATGTTTTATATGATTTTTTTAAGTTGGCCCCGTTTTTGCTTTGAGAGAGTTCCAAACTATTTTTTAGGAAATTTGGTGAGACCAGAAAACATAAGTCTTAAGCCCCTAGCAGAGATCGGGAGTTTCTCCCTTCTCTGCCTTTTTTTATTCTTTGGGGCATCTGACGTATTCGCTAATAGTGGTCCCGCGCTAACGCTCCTGACGTCAAACGAAGAAGGGTCTGAGTACGGCCTCTCCTTACAAATTCTTGTGCTCATGACGGTGCTAACCATCGTTCCGTCTATAGTCATTCTGATGACGTCGTTCACCCGAATTATAATTGTTTTATCCCTTTTAAGGCAGGCATTGGGCACCGGACAAACGCCTCCCAATCAGGTTCTCCTGGGTATCGCGTTTTTTCTTTCGATATTCATTATGAAACCCGTGATGGATCAAATATACGAGGCCGCCTATGTCCCAGTTGAAAACGAGGAAATATCCTTCCAAGAAGGCCTAAACAACGCCCTCCCCCCGCTTCGGGATTTTATGCTTGCACAGGTACGAGAAAAAGATCTTCTAATGTTTATGGAGATGGCTGAGCAGGGTCCCGTAACGGAACGCAGCGAGATTCCGATATCTACTCTGGTTCCGGCATTCGTGACTTCAGAACTAAAAACCGCATTCACCATCGGCTTTATGCTTTATATCCCTTTCGTGATTATTGATCTAATTGTCGCAAGTATTCTGATGTCCATGGGGATGATGATGCTCTCTCCGATGATGATTTCTCTCCCGTTCAAACTGCTTCTTTTCGTGCTCGTTGACGGCTGGGGTCTGATAACCGGTTCACTCGTGTCGACTTTTGCCTAGGAGAGATCAATGGAAGTGGGATTAGTAATGGACATAGCGATAGAGGCATTAACCGTGATGGTTCTAATAGCGAGTCCTGTCCTAGGTGCAGCGCTTGCCACCGGCCTGATAATTGGGATTTTGCAAGCCGCCACGTCAATTCAAGAGATGACTCTGAGCTTTATCCCAAAACTCGCTGTAATGGCGGTCGCCCTAGCAATATTTGGAGAGTGGCAGATCGCTATTCTAATTGATTACTTCGAAACCGTGTTCGAGAGAATACGAACAATGACTCTTTAGCCATGGAGATCCTGCTACCTCAACTAACCGCTTTATTCCAGAGCTTCCTTTGGCCAATGATACGTATATCTGCGTTTTTTCTGACAGCCCCTTTCTTTGGAGCTTCTGCGGTGAACCTAAGAGTAAAAATCGCCCTGGCTGTCGCAGTAACCTGGTTAATCCTGCCGATAGTTGAGACCCCGTCTGTTGATCCATTTTCATTTAACGCCGTCGGGCTAATTGCTAAGGAAGGCGCAATCGGAATGTTGATGGGTCTATTCCTGCAGATCGTGCTTGCAGCGCTTATTAGCGCGGGGCAAATCGTCGCTGGTGGGATGGGTCTCAGTATGGCAAATATGATTGATCCGAATATGGGTAACATACCTACCCTTTCGCAATTTTTCCTGATCGTAGGATTGCTTCTCTTCATGAGTCTCGGGGGACATCTCATATTGATTTCGATGGTAACCTCAAGTTTTGAAACACTACCCATTGCGACCGCCGCTCTCTCTATGGTTTTTATACAAGGTTTCATTTCTTGGTCCGCGCACATGTTTTTGGGAGCCATTGCAATCGCGTTCCCAATTATTTTTGGTCTGCTGCTAGTGAATACCTCGCTTGGGATCGTCTCCCGTGCTGCGCCAAGTCTTAATGTATTTGCAGTCGGATTTCCGGCACTAATTCCAGCTGGCCTGATAATGTTGATACTCACGATGGTCATTTGGTTTGAGCAAGTCGAAAATCTCTGGTTTTTAGGCTTTGACACTTTACGACAGGCGATTTTGGGATAGGTCATGGCAGAAGAAACTCCCCAAGACGACAAGACAGAAGAGCCCACCGCTCGCCGTTTAGAAAAAGCGCGAGAGGACGGACAAGTTCTAAGATCCCAAGACTTAACCATTGCGGTAGTGACAACAGGATTTTTAGTAAGCATTTACTTACTGGGCTTTTACCTAGGACCGGCGCTTCTTGAGCTTTATGGAGCAAGCCTTATTATTTCTTCTGTTCCCTTGGGCGAACCCAGCAACTTAATTACGCGTTTTGCTGGTTTTGCCAGCGAGGCCTACTTAACTTTGCTGCCGGTATTCGGTTTAGCGATATTGTTTGCCATTGGAGGCGCTACCAGCTTGGATGGCTTTGTGTTCTCAGGTAAGGCCTTGGCACCCAAAATCAGTAAATTAAATCCGATAAAAGGTTTTGAAAGAATCTTTGGACTAAAAGCGTTGGTAGAACTGATAAAATCAATACTTAAGTTCCTCTTAGTTGGCGGAATCGCCGCCATCTACTTTTACGCTAATTATGACGAGATAGTAGCCTTATCGCGGGGAGACACAATCACCGCCATTTATTCAGGAATATCTTTTGTTCTATTCGGAGCCATAATCATTTGCTCTGCCCTAGCAATAATTGCAGCAATTGATGTTCCCTACCAAAGATACGACTTCATCAAGAAATTAAAAATGTCCAAGCAAGAGATCAAAGATGAATTCAAGGAGATGGAAGGACAACCCGAAGTCAGACAAAAGATTAAACAAAAACAACGCGAAATGGCTGAGCAACGCATGCTACAAGACGTGCCTAAAGCCGACGTAATCATAACCAACCCAGAACATTTTGCAGTGGCGTTAAAATACGACGCTGATGCCGGAACTGCGCCTATTCTGCTTGCCAAAGGCAAAGGTCTTATCGCTCAGAAAATCAGAGAAATCGCTTCAGAGAACAAGATACACCTTTTTGAGGCTCCTCCGTTGGCAAGGGCATTATATTTCACTACAGAAATTGGTGGATTCATACCAAAAGCCCTTTATGTGTCGGTGGCTCAGGTAATTGCTTACGTCTACGGACTCGAGGCCATGAAAAACGAAGAAACCAAACCTGACAAACCAGTGCCTAAGGTACCAAAAGACTATCAATTCAACGAACAGGGACTAACCCTAAATTAATCAAGACAGAGGTTATAAAAATGGCTGCTATCGATCAAAATAAAACAGAGGAAAAAGCACTTAAATATGCGTCCTTTTGTGATCACGATGACCAAATGATTGAGGCCGTTGTAGAGCGACTCAGGGGCGCGGGATCAACTGCTGCCATAACATCAGACAAATATTCGTTATCTGATCACTACATAAGAGAGATTGTATCAAACGTATTTCTAGACCCGCGCTTGGGCAACATCCGAAGAGGTCCTCTCGATCGAGAGTCAGTGGTTGAAAGAATTAATCAAAATTTGAATGACAACCAAAATTTTAGCAAAAGTGCCCCGAACAAAGGCTTAAGAGAACTCTGGATCTACAACGCAAATGCCTCAGGAGATTTAGCATCTATTTCTCTGGCTGCAGGGCTCATCAATCAGTTTAAGGCCTCAGGTGTATCTATATTGGTTGCTTGCTCTAATATCGTCGTAAGAACCCCTGATTTCAGTAAGTGGACAAAGAAAGCTCGACTTAACCTCTGGAGATTCGATTTGCCAGACACAGACATGAAGTCAGTGTTTTTGGCTAATGCACGTATAAGGGGGTCAATACACACAGCTCGGGAGCTGATTTCGGAGTTAAATGACCCCAAATCAGAGAAGGACCTAGACTATTACTTTCCCGCGCCCGAGACTCCTAAGATTATTCCGATAGAGGGCGCAAGCAGGCATGACAAGAAAAAATTCAGTCGGCCCAGCCAAAAGAAAAAGCCTTCCTTACCCAAAAAGCATCCAGAGCATAAATTGCCATTGATAACCGGTATGATTGGGTGCATGGTTCTTAGCTTTAGTCTAACGGGAGCTCTTTTCTGGAAAGAACTCTCTGAAAACCAGAGCGTCTTGAATTTGATCGGAAGTCTTTCGGTTTTAAAGGTGAGCGATAACATTACTAATGATAGCTCGAGTTCAGAATTGTCCGGTAATGCCACAGAAGCGCTTCGCGCAACCAAAACTTCTAGCGAGGAGAAAAACTCAACCGAAAATCTCAAGCAAGACTCAGCGGTACTACAAAAAGATCAGGTTTTCTCTAAACAAGAATATGTTTCCAAGGTTGAAGCTCAGAGTTCAGTGACTTTATCGACTCCAGAACCCTCAAGCGAAGTATCTAATAAAGAAATTAAACAAGTAAAGAGAGAAACTTCCGAGAAAGTTGAAAATGAAACGGCTGGTTTGAATAACCGGAAACCTATCACAAAAAATTTGGAACGAAAGATTACTTTACCGATAGTGGGAGGAGACTATTATCTGCAGGCAGGGGCATTCTCAAGAAGAGCTTCTGCTGACCGATGGATCAGAGGTCAGAACGGCAATGAAAAATTTAGAGTTGCGAAGAAAATTAACGGATTTTGGGTGGTTTTGTTGGGACCTTTTTCAGAGTTAGATGCAAGGCGTCAGCAAGATCTAAAGGCGACCGAGAACAAGAAATACCTTATTTTAAAAGGGGGAGAACTTGATCCCCTATGGATATTTTAAGAGGAATTAAAGATGGCTGATACCGACGAAAATCAGGACGAAAATAAAAACTCAACGGATTCAGGCGCGGAGACTGAAATTGATGCCCCTAATCCTGGTTTAGAGACTATAACGAATGGTGAGAATCAGGCAGCAGATGGTCCGGAGGATGAAAATATAAAATCGGCGGATTCGAAAGATGATGCCGAACCGACGAATGGCAGTGCGGAAATCCAAGGTCAAGAAAATAATGAAAGTGGCATGACAGATGTTGCTGACAGCCAGGAAGAAAGGCCGCCCTCTCAGAGCGAAGCCGATGTTGACGAAGAATCTCTACCCG
>CAJWLI010000124.1 GCA_913043075.1 uncultured Gammaproteobacteria bacterium | reverse complement strand
GATTCTACGAAAATACTATAGTTTGCTGGCCAACAAAGTTGGCATTGGCACCGCAGCTCGGAGATTACGTATTGAGCAATATTTTCATTGGACCAAACGCCGAGCCTGAATTATTCCAGGCAGAAAGACCCGAAATTGGGGAAGTTCCATGGATATAGCCCTAGGTAATACGGGCCTAAAAACGCACAGGATATCGTTAGGGTCGGTGAAGTTTGGTCGCAACACCAACGTCAAATACCCTGAAAAATTTTTAATACCTGACCAAAAGCAGGTATCCAATTTTATTAGTCTCGCAGAAGAAATGGGAATCAATCTAATTGATACGGCGCCCGCTTATGGAGAGAGCGAAAAGAAAATTGGAAAAGCGATATCAAAAACCCGAAATAAATGGATTATCTCAACTAAAGCAGGCGAAAAATATGAAAATGAAAGATCTTCTTTCGATTTTTCGAAGACTGGAGTTTGGAATAGCGTTCATCGGAGCTTAAAGAATTTAAATACAGAAACAATTGATATTTTATTGATACACTCAAATGGTAATGATCTGGATATCATTAATCAATCCGATGCAGTAGAGACTTTAATTGAGATAAAGAAAAGAGGGCTTGCTAAGAATATCGGAATGTCAACCTACAGTCCCGAGGGCACTTTAGCAGCCTCGGTATTCAGTGATGTGATCATGGCAACTCTTAATTTAGAGGACTCGTCAAATCTAGAGGCAATAAAAAAAGCTCATAAAAAAGGGTGTGGTATCTTATTAAAAAAAGTTTTTTCTAGCGGGAAATGCCATATAAAAGAAAGTTTAGAATTCGTTTTTAAACACAAGGAAATTCACTCAGCAGTAATAGGAACAATCAACAAGACTCATCTAGCAGAGACTGTTAACTTGGTTTCAAAGTTCTTCTAAAGATCTCGGATTTTCTCTACTAAGATACTCGTAGAGCAGTCTTCAACAAAACTCAGCACTTTTACCTCCCCTCCAGAAGCCCTAACGTGCTCGGATCCTAGGACTTGATCTACAGAATAATCTCCTCCCTTGACCAAAACGTTAGGTGAAATCAATTCGATCAAAGACTCTGGTGTGTCTTCATCAAAGCAGACCACCCAATCGACGACCTCGAGACTCGCAATAATTTTCATCCTTCTATCGATGGTATTGATTGGCCGGCCCTTTCCTTTCATTCGCGCAACAGATTCATCAGAATTCAATCCAACTATCAGCTTGTCACCCTCTCTCTTTGCTTCTTCCAAGTAGTTAACGTGTCCCGCATGTAAAATATCAAAACAGCCGTTAGTAAAAACAATGCGGTCTCCTTTTGCCTTTGAATCACGTACCGCAGAAACGAGCTGTTCTACAGACATCCCTCCTTGATTATAGGATTGCGTTTCTATCAGCGATACTTCTTCACGAAGCTCAGGCCCGGATATACTGGTCACACCAAAATTTCCTACTACTATTCCCGCGGCAATATTAGAGAGGCCTACGGAGTCTTTTAAAGTAAAACCAGATGAAACTGAAGCGCCCAGTACAGAGATAACAGTATCTCCCGCCCCGGAAGTATCGTAAACATCTCGTGTTCTCGCAGGGAAATGCGTCTCTGCTCCTAGTTCTACTAAAGTCATTCCATCCGAGGCCCTAGTGATGAGCACTGCCGACCAAGAAAATTTTTCCAAAAGACTTTTTACTTTTTTAATCATATCCTGTTCGCCATCCCAATCACCGATAGCGTGCCGAAGTTCATTTATATTCGGTTTTACTAAAGTAGCTCCCTGATAAAGAGAAAAATCTTTGTGCTTAGGGTCGACTAAAACAGGGATTTTTCTCGAGACATATTCTTTGATCAAAGCCTGAGGGTCAGCCAATAACCCCTTGTCATAGTCTGATAAAATTACTGTATCTATCCGATCGAAATTAGTAGCCGCGCTTACCAAAGACTCTGCAGAAATATCAAAATTTTCTTCAAAATCCGCCCTAACAATTTGTTGGTTCTGACTGACTAATCGAACTTTAATTGTCGTTGGTTTTAATGGATCCTTTAACAATGTAGATTTTATATTAGAAGCGATTAATTTATCTTTAAGCTCTCTTGCGGCAATATCCGATCCAGTAGCAGCGACAAGGTAACTTTCAGCTCCCAGTGTCGACACATTTAAAGCTACATTGGCTGCGCCACCGAGCCTATCTTCTATTTCTTTTACTTCAACAACAGGTATTGGAGCCTCGGCAGATATTCGCTTAGCATCTCCATGCCAATACCTATCTATCATCGCATCCCCGACAGTGAGAATCTTGGCGCTGTCAAACCTGGGAGAGGTCATAGCTGCCTCCATGTTTAAACTTTGAGTATAATATCATCTATTTCATTCAGAGAGCGAAAACTGGTATCGTAAATGTTGTGAAATCCCTTTCTAACCCTTCCTACGATCTTATTCATCCAAAGTATTGGCTAAGTTGGGTTGGCATAGCTTTATTAAGCATAGTTTGTCTTTTACCAAGAAGAAGCAGGACAGCGTTCGGGTCTCTTATCGGGCTTCTCGCTTTGGTTATTGCAAAGAGAAGAAGAAAGATTGTGGGAAAAAACTTGCGAGTATGTTTCCCGAACCTGCCAGATAAAGAAGTCAAAGAAAAAATCGTTAGAAATTTCAGATCTAGCGGAACTGCGATATTAGAAACCTTTGAGGCATGGGCTTTCCCTCAGAGAGATTTCGAATCACTAGTTGAATTCGAGGGATTGGAATTGCTAATGGAAGCTAAAAAGAGAGGTCAAGGTGTTTTATTAGTTGGGAACCACCTTTGTTCTCTTGATCTCTGCGGCGCAGCTCTGAGCAGAAAGGTCCCGTTCCATGTCATGTATAAAAGAAATAAAAATTTGCTCATCAATACAATCATGAATAATGGCAGAAAAAGAAACTTCGAATCTATCGTTGAACGTAAAAATGTTCGTAGAGTCATCAAGATCCTCCGAGAAGGTTCAATTATTTGGTATGGACCAGACCAAGACTTCGGAGAAAAAAATTCCGTCTTTGTTCCGTTTTTTGGTTTTCCAACAGCAACGATTACGGCTACATCACGAATCGCGCAATCTACGAAAGCCAGTGTCATATTTATGAGCCAGTATCGTAAAGAGAACGGTCGTTATTTTGTGAAATTATCTGCTGCATCAAAAAATTTTCCTTCAAACGATATTTCCGCAGATTGCGAGTTAATTAACAAGAAAATCGAAGAAGCTATTCTATTGGCACCAGACCAATATTGGTGGCTTCACCGACGGTTCAAAACGCGCCCCCTCGGAGAAGAAAAAATATACTGAACGAAAGAAAGATCAAACTTTCGAAAGGAGTTTCGCAACCGGTGGGAGGGACCTTATGGAGGCAAACATCTTGGTTTGACTGTAGTCTTCTTCAAGTTTTTTAAGTCCCGCTTTAGTGAAGTTAGAAAGCTCATCTGTTGTTTTTTTTCTAATGCTTCTCATTTGAGTCGTTAATTGCTCTTGATCTCCAGAACGAAAAATATGAGCAAACCCCGCTGCAATTGACATTGGCCCTGGGGAATCCGAACAGATAATCGGAAGTTCAGCAAACATAGCCTCTAACAAAACAATACCAAACTCTTCTTTTTCAGTTGAAGGAAAAATAAAGCAATCGAAAGCTTTAAGGTATCGATGAGCCATTTCCACTTGTCCTAGAAAATGCGTCCTCCTTTCAATCCCTAGATCTTTTGCGATTGCTTTTAACTCACCGGATAGTCTGCCATCACCTATAATGATTAAGTGAGAGTCATCGTTAATTTTCGAAAACGCCTCTATTAAGAACTGATGGTTTTTTTTTTCAACTAAGCGCCCTACAGCACCAAAATAGTAATTACTGTCAGGCAAGCTTAAGAATTTCAATGCCTCTTTTTTCGTTAATAATGTTGGCTTGAAATATGCCTGTTGAACTAAATGGATCTTTTCTTTTTTTTCCTGCACCCTCTGCTTAAGATAATCACAGACAGGGTTCGAAACAGCTATCAGCTCAACGTTTTCCTTCCAAAAACGAGAAAATAACCGTCGAGATTTGCGATCTAAAAACCCGTAATGATGAACCACGCCAAAAACAGCATCTAGTGAGAAGAAGCAGTTAAGAATAACAGCAATAAAAAATGGCTTATATCTATGGCCGATAACGATATTTGGGGGAATAGTTCTTAACAAACTCCTGACTTTCAAAATTGCTTTGACCTTGAAACCCTTTAGAGCTTGGCTACTGAGCTCTAGAAAAAAAACTTCACCATAGATTTCGTTGCAAAAATTTTCATCTCTTTCGCCTTTAAGAACAATGGTCGTAACACTGCAACCAAGAAAACTTTCCGCATAACTTTTGGCTACCAACTCGAACGGAGGTTCTAAGTCATGGATGATTTGTAGGACTTTTACATTTTTTTTCATCAAATATGTCCAAAATCCTCAAAAGTTCTTTTAAAGAGGTCATTACTCTAATAGATCCATTGATTTAAAATGCCTAAAGAAGATGTTCGAGAGCTTCGGACAATTCTTCCAATTACTAAGAAATCTCGCAACTTCCTTTTTTCTATGCGTTCGATGAATCTTAGTACTTCGAGCCTCGAACATCGAATCCAAATCTACGATACAAGCTCCGTCATCCTCGATTAAAAAATTTTGCGCCTTTAGATCCCCATGAACTAACTGATTATCGAAAATCGTCTGAAGTAAATTTGCTATCCATAATGGTTCTTTTCCAAACTCTTTTTTCTCAATCAATCTCTGCGCTGGATAACCTGAAGAGTATTTCGTTATCAGGTAAGCCTTGCCGCGAAGAAAACCGAATCGTTCTTCTATCAGGGCGATAGGGAAAGGTGTTCGTATATTTAAGCTCTTTAGGACATGACCATTTTCCCAAGATCGTGAAGCTCGAGTTCTTCTAAAAAGTCTCGAGATCCGATGGGGAATAGTCTTCATATTGTATCGCTTAATCACAAACTGACCTGTCTCTGTTTTAACTAAAGCTACTGTATTGGTATTACCCTCTTTCAGTTTGATCCCTTTATGAATCTCAAAGTCCAGACTATTAATCAACTGAAGCATTGACGGAGTCTCATTTGCTCTTGCAATCGCGGTAAAACGAAGAAAACTTTTGCGCACTGAAATTTC
>CAJWLI010000123.1 GCA_913043075.1 uncultured Gammaproteobacteria bacterium | reverse complement strand
GCAGCCGGCTCATAGCTTTCTTGAACAATCGGTTCTTCAATCAGATTCTCTGCGGATTCTGAATAATCTGGCTCCTGACTTGCACAACCGATCAAGAAAAAAAACGGTATGGCGGTTCCTAAAAACCTTTTTGCTCCTTGAAAATTCATTTTTTCGCTCCTTTATACTCACCCGAGCACGAATATGAACTGAAATTAAACCACAAATCGCCCTAACTTTTCACTAAACGAAGAAATTTTTCTGAAAATTGAGGGAACCCTAGTCGAAAACGTCAAATATCTTTTTCTTATTGGGCGACCAGGCCGGCTCACGAACATCTCCTGCCGATGAAGGCAGATTAAACTTGACCAAGCCATCGACTGAGACCGTAGCCAAAATCCCCTCTTCGTTCTTTTGAGTGGCGTAAATCACAAGGCTCCCATTTGGAGCAACACTCGGAGATTCGTCCAAAGAGGTTTCAGTTAGAACATTTAAGGCTCCCTTCTGAAGATCTAACATCGCAATGTGAAAAACGCCGTCTCTGCGATGAACCATGACTAGAGCACTCCCATCCTTTAGCAAGCTCGCTTTCGCATTGTAATCACCCTCGAAAGTTAGTCTCTGTATCTGGAGATCCTCTAAACGAAGCTGATAAATTTGCGGTTGGCCTCCTCTATTAGACGTAAAAATTATAGATTCCCCATCGGCACTCCAGCTAGGCTCTGTGTCTATTCCATAATGACGTGTAATCCTTCGAAGGTCTCGCGTCACCAAATCCAACAAGTAAATATCTGGGTTTCCATCTTTTGATAAAACTAACGCCAGCGTCTTTCCATCAGGAGAGAATGCGGGAGCTCCATTCAAGCCAGCAAACCTAGTAAGCACCTCGCGTTTACCGGTAGACAGATTGTGAAGAAAAATCCCGGGTCTTCCATCTAGCTCGAAAGACACATAGGCTACTGAGCCAGAATCGGGAGACCAAGTGGCTGACAATATTGGTTCTTTTGATTCCAAAATCCTTTTTACGCCCCAGCCATCAGAATCTGCAATATTCAAGGCGTATAAACGCTGATCCTCCGCTAATTTTTCCGCTGTCACGTACATTATTTGAGTTGAGAATGACCCCTCTGTTCCGGTAACGACCTCAAATATCTGATCGCTGACGTAGTGAGCCATGTCCCTTAACTCTCTGGGCAATCCGTTGACTGTTCTACTACGAACCACCGCGGCCTTAGATACATCGAAGATCTCAAAGTGCAGCTTGACTTCAACCTCGTTGGGTTCGAGGTAACCAAAGACCAGGTATTCTGCTCCTAGCATGCGCCAATCACGAACGAATATCTCTGACTCGTCTTCAGGGAAGCTCAACATATTTTCTTTTTTTAGAGGCTCAAATCGACCGGATATCCTTAAGTCATTTGCAATAATTTGGTCTAATTTTGCAGGGGAACTTCTTTTCCCTTTCCAAGCAAATGGCGCCACCGCTATTTTTACCGCTTTATCGAGACCCTGCGTGATCTCGATCCTCAACTCACCATGAACAAGCACAAATGGATGAAAACTGAAAAGAAATATAAATAAATTAACAAATTTTTTTGTAGTCATATTTACAACCTCAGATCATCAGGGCGAAAAAGCAAAGTGAATTCTCTAAAACTTTTCTCAAACAAGAAATTATCTTCGGGCACTGGAAGATTGCTTGCCATAAAAACTGCCCTAACAGCTGAATTATCGAAAGCCTCGTTACCACTCGATTCTTCAACACTTGCTTGCAAAACCTCGCCCGTAGGCAAAAGGACTACGCGCAAAATGCAGCGCATCCCATTTCTAGCTGATGGAGGTCTGGACCACTTTCTCACGATTCGATCTTGTATGTTCGCTACATAAGCCAGCACTCTATCTCTCTCTGTTTTTGCCTCCCACAGCCTCTCTTCTTGCATGAGTGCTCTGTCTAGATCTGAAAGAAAATCTATATTATTTTTGTCGGTTTTAGTTTTCTCTTTTGTTGGCTTTACGGATTCGATTTTTGACATCGCTTTTGGAGCTGCTGCCTGAACCATATTAATCTCTTTTTCGATTTTCGCTTGCCTCGCCCTTAGAGAGGCTTCCTCTAATCGCCTAGCCTTAAGTACCACTTCTTCTTTACTTTTATTCTCTTTTCTACCACGGAGGTCCTCTAAAGGGTACAACTCTGCTTTTATAAAGTAATCTTGCTTCCCGGTTACGGAAAGATGAGGAGTATGATTGCTGAATGAAAGTATGGCCGCAACGCCAAGGTGCAAAGCTAAAGCAAAAACGAAACCAAAAAAATAAATATAATTATTCGCGGTTCCTCTAGCCACTAACAATTACTCTACTATCCTTGGGGGGGCTGGGTTATCAAGCCAACACCAGATGCGCCAGATTGACGAAGCACTTCCATTATCTCAACGATCTTTCCGTAAGGGAGAATCTTATCCCCCTCGATCAACACCTTAACATTAGGGTTAGCAACCAATATTTTTTTCGCGTCTTCAGCGATCTTTCCTAAAGAAGTTGGAATATCCTTCTGACCAATATTCATAAAAATGGAACCGTCCCGCAAAACCGAAACAACTAGCGTTTCAAATTCCTCTTGAGTAGTTATTGGCTCGGAGGTCGCCTCAGGTAATTCTACCTTTATACCCTGCGTCATGAGCGGCGCTGTGACCATGAAAATAACGAGCAAGACAAGCATCACATCGATATAAGGGACAACGTTTATTTCTGACATTGGCTTTCTGCGATAAGCTTTACGCATAGTCAGACCTTTTGGCTCGCACGGGACAATATACTGCTAAATTCCTCGGTGAATGCTTCAAATCGATTCATAATTATCTCAACTTGGGCAGAATACCGATTGTAAGCTATGACCGCAGGAATTGCCGCAAATAGGCCAATCGCGGTTGCTATCAAAGCTTCTGAGATGCCGGGAGCAACCACTGAGAGGGACGCTTGATTTACTGTCGCCAAACCTCGGAAGGAATTCATAATCCCCCATACAGTTCCAAAAAGACCAATGTAAGGACTTGTCGAACCCACGGTAGCGAGAAAAGACAAATGAACCTCAAGTCGTTCTTCCTCCCTTGCGAGCGCCACTCGCATCGCTCGCTGAACGTTTTGCATTACTCTATCAGCATCATTGGCGGCTTGAGCATTGGAACGAGTATATTCTTTGAACCCAGATACAAAGATATTTTCGACGCCAATTTGCTCGAGATCTTCTGATTCTAACTCTCGAAAAAGCTGTCCAAGATCTTTACCAGACCAGAATTCATTCTCAAAATGTAATGCTTGATTGCGAATTGCTGACAAAGCGAAGCCTTTCTGAAAGATCATTATCCACGAAATAAAAGATGCGCCAACCAAGATAGCCATTACAATCTGAACGACAACGCTGGCGTTTAATATTAAATAAAAGATCGAAATTGGCTCGTTCAAAAAAATCTCCTATGAAAAATCGTCACTCTGAAAAATCAGGTTTTTTATTCGGCTCTTTTACAAGTCCGAAATGCTCAAAAGCCAGCCTAGTAACCTCTCGGCCACGCGGAGTTCTCACTATAAACCCCTGTTGCATCAAATAAGGCTCATAAACATCTTCCAAAGTATTTCTTTCCTCTCCAACTGTAGCCGCAATACTCTCTATACCAACTGGTCCGCCGTCATATTTTTCTATTATCGCCAGGAGTATCCGTCGATCCATGTGATCAAAGCCATTCACGTCAACTTTCAGTAAGTTTAAGGCATGATCAGCCAAATTTTTTGTCACGACACCCTCTCCTTCTACCTCCGCATAGTCTCTGACTCGTCTCAACAGTCTGTTAGCGATTCTAGGTGTCCCCCGAGATCTAACCGCGATCTCATGAGCGCCTTCCTCCTCACATGTAATTCCAATTAAGCGGGCAGACCTGACAACAATCGAAGTCAAATCTTTGACCCGATAAAATTCTAGCCTCTGCGCAATTCCAAACCTATCTCGGAAAGGAGAAGTAAGCAGACCAGTTCTGGTAGTAGCTCCGACTAGAGTGAAAGGGGGAAGGTCGATTTTTATGGATCTGGCCGCGGGTCCTTCTCCGATAGTTAAGTCGACCTGGAAATCTTCCATTGCCGGGTACAAAACTTCTTCAATAGCGGGCGAAAGCCTGTGTATTTCATCAATAAACAAGATATCTCCAGCCGATAGATTTGTTAGGGCGGCTATCAAATCGCCTTTCTTCTCGACAACAGGTCCAGAGGTCGCCCTAATCTCAGCATTCATCTCATTTGCGATGATGTTGGCGAGTGTCGTTTTACCTAGTCCTGGCGGGCCGAAAATTAGCGTATGGTCCAGCGCCTCTCCTCTTTTTTTTGCAGCATTTATAAACAGCTGCATTTGCTCAGCCACCTCAGGCTGACCAAAATATTCGTCGAATTTTGACGGTCGAATACTCCAATCCTGATTTTTGTCAGAATCATCTTTATCAGGCGAAAAAATTCGATCTTCCTCTACCAAGACTATCTCCGTCCAAGCTCTTTAAGGGCTGCTTTTATGAGAACCTCCAGATCGGTTGATTCAATTTTTATCCGGTGAATTGCAAAGTCTACCTCTTGAGGTTTATAACCCAAATTTAACAGGGTCCCTTCAAGGTCCGAGAACAGTTCTTGGGACATTTTTGATTTGTTTTTCTTTCCCGAGGCTTTCTCAAAAGTAATTTTGTCTTGTAACTCTATTACTAATCGTTCAGCGGTCTTTTTTCCTACACCGGGTAAAGAGGTCAAAATTTTAATATCTTTTTCCACGATCGCTAACGACAACTCTTCCTCATTAAGTCCTGACATAATGCCGATAGCAAGTCTTGGTCCCACCCCGTTTATCTTAATTAACAATTGGAATAATTTTTTATCAGTTAACTCTGTGAAACCAAACAGTATCTGTGCATCTTCGCGAACGATAAGGAGTGTCTCCAAAGTCACAATCTTGTCTATCTCAACTGAATTAGCAGTAGAAGAAGTGACCTCTATTTCATAACCCACGCCATTTACGTCTAACACCAAAGCACCTTGGTCTAATGTTAAAACTCTCCCGGTAAGACGGGCTATCAAGCTTTTTCTACCTTTTGAGAATAACGGCCTCGACTAAAGCCTAAAGTTTTTTCTTTGCCGCTTATGAACCCTAAAGAAAAGTGAGTGTGAATATGACAGATTGCGATACCCAGAGCAT
>CAJWLI010000122.1 GCA_913043075.1 uncultured Gammaproteobacteria bacterium | reverse complement strand
TGAGATTCAACGCGTAGTCCCTCGGATAAAAAAACAACCGCAGCTTTCGTAGCTCCGTAGACAGCACACCCAGCCGCGGGTGCGTTGGCCACGATTGAGGCCAGATTGACCACGTGCCCGCGACCTTGCTTTATCATTTGATCGTAAGAAGCGTTGATCCCGTGCAAAACACCCTTGAAGTTTATATCAATACATCGATCCCACGCGTCGGAGGCAATAGAGTGATCTGCATAGAAGGCCATCGGCATAACTCCCGCATTGTTTATCATGACGTCGATACTCCCGAAATCGGAAATGGCCTTTTGCGCAAGATCATGCATTTGGCCCTGATAGCAAACATCTGTTTTCATCCCTTGAACTGCGCCGCCCTGCTTGTTGATATCAGAGACTAGCTCTAAAAGTTTTTTTTCATTTATATCAGCAGCCATGATCTTCGCCCCAAGAAGGCTTGCTTTTTTACAAATTAATCTTCCGAATCCGTTTGCCGCTCCAGTAACCACAATTACTTTATCTCTGATGTGGTTCTCCTTATGAAATCCATTCTCGTCAATCATTTTGGCCTCATTTTTTAACTCAATAGACAGTGCGGGACTGGGACATCTTCTCAAAACTTAAAAAAAGTTTTGCCGAGGAAATTCGACCAGCATTAGCGCTCACTGCGAATTATATTATTAACCTAAAAAGGAAATTTGTTTAGCAGGAATTTAAAAGCTTGCTCTCGAATTAGCATAGCTCTAGAAATTTCCCTCAGGGTTCGCCACAAAATCTTTTGGTCTCTAGAGATGCTATCATAGGTTTTTAAGTAAGGAGATTGGGAAAATGTCAGGTTTTGTCCCTTCGGATATTTACGCTGCGGGACCTACCGATGGCAAAAAAACGTCTGCGTTAATCTCTCCCGCAAAGTACATACAAGGAGAAGGGGTCTTAGACCACTTAGGTGAGTATTTAAAAGTCTTTGATAGCAAGCGCGTCGGGATACTAGCCTCCAGAAGAGGACACGAGACACAAGGTTTACGTGTTGTTGATAGCTTGAAAAAAAGTGGATGCGTTTCGGTGCTATCAATCTTCGAGGGTGAGTGTTGCCGAGATGCCATTAACTTTCATCTAAATGAACTGCAATCTGAGAGCGTCGATACCCTTGTAAGTTTAGGAGGAGGCAAATGTGTTGATGCAGGCAAATGTGTTGCTTCCCGACTAGAGATCACAAGCGTCATTGTCCCAACTCTAGCATCCAATGACGCTCCTTGTTCGGCAGTCTCCGCGCTATACACTAATCAAGGGGTCATGGACGGAGTAGAGTTTTTCGCAAGTAGCCCCTCTTTAGTGCTCGTCGATACAGGAGTCATTGCTCAAGCGCCACCCCGCTATTTGGTTGCCGGGATGGGCGATGCAATGGCGACCTGGTACGAATCTCGGGTGTGCATGAACAATCCTGAAGGAACGACTATATTGGGCGTAAGACCAACGCTCGCTGCAAGTGCAATGGGCGAGCTTTGCTCTAAAATTCTTTTTGAAGAAGGAGAGCAAGCGCTCGCGGCCACAAAGCGTTCAGAGGTTAATCTCTCGCTAGAAAAAGTGGTAGAAGCTAACACGCTTCTCAGTGGTGTTGGCTTCGAAAGCGGAGGGCTGGCGGGAGCCCATGGTTTTGCGCATGGATACACGCACGTTCCCATCGTAGAAGAGAGGTATCTTCATGGCGAAATGGTAGCCATGGGAGTTCAGGCTCAATTAATGATGGAAAAGGATGTTTTCGAGGCCGATAGGGTTGCAAAATTTTTTTCTCGAGTTGGGCTTCCCGTCTGTCTTTCGCAAATGAGTCTTTCAAGGTTTGACAACGCAGCACTAAATTCTGTCGTCGAGGGTGCGTTGGGTTACCAAGCTTTTCGAAACTTTCCTTTTGATGTAACTGCTGAAAAACTCAGAAAGGCTATAATCGATGCGGACGAGCTTGGCAGAGAGATCGTTCGATTTAAAGGTGATCGAGCGTATAAATATTTTCATGATCGATGAGGTGTAAAATAGTCTCAATGAAACCTTAACAGAGTGCGAAGCCTAACCCATTTTATAAAAACAAGCCTTATTGCCATCTAGGTCCTTAAAATATCCGCCATAAAATGTTGGGCCTCTCTCTCCCGCCGGACCGTCGTCCGTTCCTCCCAACTCTATTGCTTTGGCATACAAACGATCAACTTCATTTTTTGTTTCGCACCTAAAAGCAACCATATTGCCGTTGCCTGCCGCCGACGGAGATCCATCGAATGGCTTGCATACTGCGAAAAATATTTGGTCAGGGCCTTTGCCAATGCAAACAATACGCTCGTTCTCAGAGAAAACCTTAGCTCCAGTTTCGCCTAAAAGCTCAGACCAATATTTTTTTGCTTTTTCTAAATTTTGAGTACCAACAGTCATATAACCGATCATGCTAAAAATCTCCAAACGCACCTCTTCAGCGACAATAAATTAAAGTGCTATCTTCGAAATATCAACGCTTTTGTCTATCTGTGCCCACGCAAGCATTGACATATCGTAGCTTTGGGCTCCCTTTAATTTTGCACTGCGACTTGATGCGGTTCCATCAATAACTCGTTTAGCGATTCCCTGAAGTATCGCTGCCAATCGGAACATATTGAAAGCCATATAAAACTCCCAGTTTTGGATTTCTGAACGGCCAGTTCGCTGACAATATGCCTCTATATAGTCTTCTTCATAAGGGATACCCAGTTTTTTTAAATCTAGGTTGCGAAGAGAATTTCGGTAACGCATGCACAGGTACGCAAAATCGCTGAGTGGATTGCCAAGAGTGCTTAACTCCCAATCAAGAAGAGCTATAACCTCGTATTTGTTTTTGTGGACCATCATATTTTCGATCGCTGGGTCGCCGTGAACGATAGAGCAGAAATCGTCTTCCGGCTTATTTTTAGCTAAATAGTCAATAAGATTTTCCATGTAAGGATTATTTTGTGTTTTTGTGTACTCGTACTGCTCTGACCATCGCTTGATTTGCCGTCCGACATAATCGCTGTGTTTTCCAAAATCCGAAAGTCCTGCGTTCTCATAATTAACATTGTGAAGGCTCGCTAAAGATTTGTTCGCAGAATCCCACAGTGATGACCTGTCTGATGGAGAATGGTTGCCGTCGGCGCTATCCCAAATGACTCGCCCATCGAGAAACTCCATGAGGTAGAACCAAGTTCCAATAACTTTTTCATCTGTGCAGAGCTTGTAGGTCTTTGGCACAGGAACATCAGTGTTTTGTAGTGCTGACATTACCTTGAACTCTCGGTCGACCGCATGAGCTGATTTAACAAGAGTGCCTGGCGGCTTGCGTCGCATGACGTATTTCTTTCCACCAGCTTTCACCAAAAAGGTCGGGTTAGACTGCCCCCCAGCAAATTCCTCTACTAGGAGAGGCCCATCAAATTTTGCGACGTTTTCTATAATAAAGTTCCTCAATGCGTCTATATCGAATTTGTGGTGCTCCTGAACGGCAATCGTTCCTACATTTTCATTCGGATCGGTGTTTCCCACTTTTAATACCTTTTTCTAAATGACAAAAATTAACAAATGACCTCAATTACCTAAATCTAAACTCGGTAAAAAGATCCCCCTCTTATTTTTAACACTAAAAAGCTATGAAAGATTCGTTTCAAAAATGCAAATTCGTTAGTCTTTCCGTTTATTCAGTCCAGCTTTCTTGAGGTGCCACACTAGATCTTGGATTCTGTCTTGTCCAAAAAAAATTTCTTCATCGTGAACAAACAATGGGGCGCCCCAGTGTCCAGCTGCAAGTTGATCCTTTCTATTCCGGAGAACTGCACTCTCAAGTCGCCGCTCTTCCGAAACCGCTATTTTTTCAAATTCTGGGAGATCGAGACCGGCTCGCTCTAGCGCAAGTCCTAAATGCTCTCCTTTGTCCCAGCCATCTACAGCGGGGTTAAACATCATTGCGCTAACTTCAACTACGTAATCCAGTCCTTTATCTTTTTCAGACGCTATTTGCGCGTAGTGGGTAAGTTTCTTTATAAACGGCTGAGCCTCGGCAACCTCTCTGGTGACCATATCCTGAACAATCGGGTCAGGCCTTGGGCGGGCAAAATGCACTCCAAGCCGATCAGATATTCGGAGAACATCTTTTGCAACGTAAGGCAACCAAAGCGGGTTCACTCGTTCGAAAAAGGTTTCATCGCTGACCGCTAAAGGATACACCGGTTTTAGTCTTACGGAGAGGTCATACTCTTTTACTAACTCCGCGATTGATGGTGTTGAAAGGTAACAGTAAGGGGAGCGCATCGTATAATAAAGGTCAATTTGCATCTTTAGTTAACCTGATTTCATCCTGTCCGGGCGCACATAGCCACCGATCTCCCTTGTGATTAAACGGGCGATTTCTATACTTCTTTTGTCTCGATAGGCTGGGCAAGTAGCTTGGAGACCGATGGGCAGACCATCCGCAGAAAAACCAGCCGGGAAAGCAGTGCTTGGGAGATAGGGCGCGTTCGCAATACCCGCCCAAAAACTATAATCATTATAGCTTCTCTCTTCTCCATCAACGATGTGCGATCGCTCGCTCATGGGGCGAATTTCGTGCTTATAGGCTGGAATATTAAACTGCGGACAGATGAGAACATCCCAATCAATGAAGAACTCGTCCCAAGCGCGACGAAGCTTCTCTCGCCTGAAGTTTTGACGAATCCATTCTCTGTGGGACATGACCGAAGCTCGAAGCTGCGCGGCTTCTATCGTGTCATCATCAGGCGCTAACCCGTCTACACGCCTTTGTATTTTTTTAATTACCTCTCCTGGCTGACCGCTCGCCATGGTGGCGGTTGTTAGGCTGGTATAAATCAAATGTGCCTTACGTTTATCGAAATTTGGTCTAGCATTAAACGAAATTTTTGCGCCAATTTTTTCTAAGGCTTCACCGACTTCGACTACTTTTTCCTGAACCTCCTGGGAAACTGGGGAAAGCTCGTCTGTTTGCCAAATCGCCACCCGAAGGCCGCTAAGAGAGGTAATGTCCGAAACCGGAAGCCTCAAATCCCAACCCACTCTTTCTCTTTCTTTGGGCCCAGCCATCACATCTAGAGCCAATGCGAGATCATCTGCCCCACGAGCCAAGGGGCCGCAAACGGTGATATCGGGATCTGGTAGACCTAAGTTTTCCACTAACTCATGTCCTGATGAAGGCACAATACCCCACGTCGGTTTGTGTCCAAAAACTCCGCAAAACACTGCCGGTATTCTGATG
>CAJWLI010000121.1 GCA_913043075.1 uncultured Gammaproteobacteria bacterium | reverse complement strand
GGCGGAGTCCACGCAAAAATAATCAAAACTAAAATAAGTCCTCCACCGTCAATGGAACCCGTGACAGCAGTCCAGCCAAATAGCGGTGGGGCTGCTCCAAACAGGCCGCCAATTACAATGTTTTGTGGTGTGAGTCTTTTTAAGAAAATGGAATAGATAACGCCGTATCCGAGCCAGGAGCCAAAGTTCAACCAAGCGGTGAGCGGGTTGATATATAGCGCTAATATGGCAATACCCAAAGTACCCGTGACGCCAACAAAGAGTCCCCCTTGCAACGGTCTAACCCTGCCTTGAGCAACCGGGCGATCTTTCGTGCGATCCATTCTTGCATCAATTCTTGAATCTATTAAATGGTTGAGTGCGGCTGCCGAACCGGCTACCAGTGCAATTCCCAAGTTTCCAAGAACAAGAATATCAACCCCTACTAAGGCTTCTGAGGCCAATAACATTCCTACTGAAGAGCAGAGCAACATAAGGAGTACAACCCGTGGCTTGCACATTTCCAAGAAGTCTCGCCAAGTGGGGTTCTCTAAATTTTCAGTTAATGTCTGTGTCAACTTACTACCGCCGTCGTTCGGTCGCAGCATGATACCTTAAAAGCAACGATTTTCAACGACGAGCGAACCTCATTATCAGTAATAATTAAATTCATTACTTTTATCCAATGTTAGAAAGTTTCAGAAGATGCTTTAAGTCTTTTAGCATTGGCTTACCCGCGTTTTTTGCTGGATAGAATAGAATGACGTTCCCGTTAGGATCTCTCAAGAAGAGACCGGGCCGACCTAATGAAACCTGCGAAAGCGATTCTGTATCCAGCAACCTTAGCGAGGTAAAACCTTTAAAAGCACTATTTCCCGCCATTCTCGCCGGAGCCGGGTTATTTCGCAAAAGCACCTTTGACACTCTGCTCGAATCTTTGCCTAGGCCCTTCACCACCTGCGTTGCAAGGTAACCCAGTTGCTCGCATTCAGTTCCACATTCTATCTCTAAAGCCATCAGGGCCCATGATGCGTTGGGTTTTCCCGAATCGTTAGACCCGGCCACAAAAATTGGGGGATCAATTAGCTCACCATTGTTTGTTGTAGTTGAAGGGAGAAGGTAAGGGAAATAAAAGAAAATCGCATACGCGATGAAAAGGGGGCCAAACCCTATTGCGGCGAGCAGCAGGAGTTTCGTTCTGCTTCTTGTTTTATTAGTGGTCTCGTTCATTTCTATTAAACCGGATCGTAAAAGAAAGCCATGCCATTAGGATCGCTAGACTCATTAAAAACCACTGGACCGCATAAGCCTGATGCTTCTCGGGCTTGATGTTACTCACCTGCCAACTCCTCGGAAGCGCTCCTGCTTGATTATCTCGCATTCTAATGATGAAAGGAGAAATCTCCCTGTTCAATTTTCTCGAGAGATCAAAAGCATCCTCTTCTTGTACGATCTGCGGGAAGTTATAGTCCACTTTTTCAGCTTCTATGGCGTATGGGTTCGTTGTTTGCCGGTAGACGTATCCTTCAAAAGCCCCCAAAAAATCCTCAATCTTTGGTATCTCTGGGTTTTCTGATCGAGTTCGCCCCGCAGGAACAAAACCCCTGTTCACGAGAAAATTTAATCCACTTTGGTCACGAAACAATTGCAAGACCTCGAATCCGACAACACCGTCCAATATCTTATTATCTAAAAGCAGTATCACTTTTTTATCAAAAGCTCCTTTTAATACAACTGGCGTACCCGACTCGGTAGCGCTAGTGATATCAGATGGCTCTATTCCCTTACTCTCGCTGAGTTCTGCTTTTTTCATAATCAACGTGATCTTTTCATCTTTCCTATCCAACTGCCAAAAACCAAGCTTTAGAAAACTCACGAAGAAAAATAAAGAGAAAAAAGTCAATTTCCAGTTTAGTCGAATCAAATGAGGGTTACTCAGTTAAAAAAGAATATGTGAAACAAACACGTTTATAATGCGTATACTTCCGTAATTGTCTATCGATTCAAGCTATGTTCATTAAAGTCACAATAGTCATTCTATTTATCGGCAACATAATAGCGTTGGCCGTAGCCTTAGGAGCGCTTATGAAAGATCAGGGGAGAGAAGGCGGAACGCGCACGGCCAGGTTCCTTTTATTGCGGGTTTCCCTTGCTCTAGCTTTGCTCGCTGTCACCGCGTTCGGTTTTTACACTGGTCAATTGGGTCTTTCTGCGCCTTGGTATAGGGGATAGAAAATAAATCAGTGCCTTAGCTTCCAAGAACGTATACAAATACAAAAAGACCGAGCCAGACCACATCAACGAAATGCCAATACCAAGCAGCAGCCTCAAAACCGAAGCAATCAGTCTTCGAGAAGTGTCCTTTCCTTGACCTAAAAAGCATAACGATTAGCATAAACGTTCCAAGCGTGACATGCGCCCCATGAAAGCCCGTCAACATGAAGAAGGTTGTGCCGTAAATCCCTGAAGCTAATGTGAGGCCTAAATCTACATAGGCGTGATAGTACTCATATCCTTGAACGAACAAGAATATAATCCCAAGCGAAATGGTGGCTATCAACCAATTAACGAGTTTCTTTCTATTGCCTTCGTTTATGCCATGGTGAGCAAAAGTGACCGTAAAGCTCGAAGTGACAAGCAGCAGAGTGTTCACGAGCGGTAAGCCCCACGGACTAATCAGCTCACTCGGTCCCGGAAACTTTTCAGGATCTGGAGGGCTCATCATTGGCCACGTCGGCTCATAGTCTTGCCATAGCATGTCGGACGGCCCCCTTTCTCCGACCCCACCAATCCAATCCACGACAAAGGCTCTTACATAGAATAAGGCGCCAAAAAACGCTGCAAAAAACATGACCTCGGAGAATATAAACCAACTCATGCCCCATACAAACGAACGGTTTAGTTGATCACTGTATAAATTAGAGTGGTTCTCTTTTATTACTTCAGCAAACCAAAAAAAGAGGGTGCCACCCATAACCAGCCCACCCAGAAAAAACACAATCTCGCCGAAACTGCTATCGCTCCCAGCACTCATCTCATTGAACATGTTCCCCAATCCATAAACCGTGAGGAAAATACCTAACGAAGCAAATATTGGTAATTTGCTACTGTGGGGAACATAATATTCTTGGTACGTTTCTTCAGTGGACATCAATCTCTCCCGGGATTTATGCTTTTTTTCTAAGGTCTATCTGAGCGCAAGTTGAGTGCTACTGGTTATATCATAGAGAGTGTAAGAAAGAGTTAAACGATCGACATCTTTCGGAATTTCGCGGTCAACTATGAAACGCAAAGGCATATTAAGCTCCTCACCCTTATCTAATTTCTGACTCTCAAAGCAGAAGCATTCAGTCTTATGCAAGAAGTCTGCAGCTTTAAAAGGCGTTACACTCGGTATTGCTTTACCCACCATAGTAGATTCTGTTTCGTTTCGAACAAAAAAATGAGCCTCGTTCAACTCTCCCGGTATCACTTTTACAGATCTAACCGCAGGTCGAAAAGACCAAGGCATGTTGGCGTTTCTATTTGTGAGAAATTGCACCGTCACCAGACGACTTTCATCTACGATTTCTTTCCCTGATAACTCGTAAGCTCCGTCTGTTTTTCCGTTAAACCCGGTCACTTCACATACAATATCGTATAGAGGCACGAGCATGAAACCAAACGCGAACATTCCAACTACGATTGACGTCAGCTTAAAAACGCCTCTCTTTTTTCCCTCGGCTTCTAACATCCTCTTCCTGCCTTAACCGTGTGCTTCAGCCATATCTTTTGGGGGCGTCGAAAAGGTATGGTAAGGAGCAGGGGAGGGTATTGTCCATTCTAGTCCCTTTGCGCCATCCCAAACTCTTTCTGTGGCTTTCTGCCCGCCTCTGATACATTTTAGGACTATAAATAAAAACAGTAGCTGACTGAATCCAAACAAGAAGGCGCCACAGCTTGAGACCATATTCCAATCGGCAAACTGAAGAGCGTAATCGGGTATTCGCCTTGGCATTCCAGCAAGTCCAATAAAATGTTGAGGGAAAAAAGTCACATTAATGCCAATGAAAGACAGCCAAAAATGCGTCTTCCCGAGTGTCTCGTCATACATATTCCCAGTCCACTTTGGTAACCAATAGTAGACTGCGGCCATAATCGAGAAGATAGATCCGGGGACAAGAACATAGTGGAAATGTGCTACGACAAAATAAGTATCGTGGTACTGGAAATCAGCTGGTACGATCGAGAGCATGAGCCCCGAAAATCCTCCGATGGTAAACAAGATCACGAAGGCAATAGCGAATAACATAGGTGTTTCAAAAGTCATTGAACCTTGCCACATGGTCGCTACCCAATTGAAAACCTTGACTCCAGTTGGGACAGCAATCACCATTGTCGCGTACATGAAATAAAGCTCGCCTGCTAACGGAATGCCTACGGTAAACATGTGGTGGGCCCATACAATGAAAGATAAAAATGCTATCGACGCTGTCGCATATACCATAGAGTCATATCCAAACAATTTCTTTCTAGCAAACGTAGGGATGATTGCCGAAACAACTCCAAAAGCCGGCAATATCATAATATAAACTTCCGGGTGCCCGAAGAACCAAAAAACATGCTGAAAAAGGACTGGGTCACCGCCGCCAGCAGCACTGAAAAAGGCTGTCCCAAAATGGATGTCCATGAGCATCATCGTCACTACGCCAGCTAAGACGGGCATAACTGCAATTAGCAAGTAGGCAGTTATGAGCCAAGTCCAAACAAACAATGGCATCTGCATGAGAGTCATACCAGGAGCACGCATGTTCAGGATGGTAACTATGACGTTGATTGACCCCATTATCGAAGAAATCCCCATCAAATGAACCGCGAAAATAAAAAACGTTACACTAGGGGGAGCATACTCTGTGGATAACGGTGCGTAAAAAGTCCAGCCGTAGTTCGGAGCGCCTCCTTCCATAAAAAAAGTTGAAATTAACATTCCGAAGGCGAACGGAAGTATCCAGAAACTATAATTATTCATTCTTGGCAAGGCCATATCGGGAGCGCCAATCATCATCGGCACCAACCAATTTGCTAAACCAACAAAAGCTGGCATCACAGCTCCGAAGACCATTATCAAGCCGTGCATGGTCGTAAGTTGATTAAATAGCTCGGGCTGGACTATCTGCAATCCGGGTTGAAACAACTCGGCACGTATCCCCAGCGCACAGATACCACCGACAAAAAACATAGCGAAGCTAAACCACAGGTATAGGGTTCCAATGTCTTTGTGATTTGTTGTGTAGAGCCAGCGGGTTAT
>CAJWLI010000120.1 GCA_913043075.1 uncultured Gammaproteobacteria bacterium | reverse complement strand
AACCCACGACTTCAGCATAAATTTTTGCATTCCTTTTGAGGGCGTGCTCTAGCTCTTCAACAACAACAAAGCCACCCCCGCCCGCAATAACAAAGCCATCGCGATCCCTGTCATAAGCGCGCGACGCAGTTTCAGGAGCATCATTACGCGTTGATAACGCACCCATCGCATCAAACAACGAAGTCATGGACCAATGCTCTTCTTCTCCTCCGCCCGCGAAGACGATATCCTGTTTCCCCAACTGTATTAGCTCTAACGCGTGGCCAATGCAATGAGCACTAGTAGAACAGGCAGAAGTTATAGAATAATTTACCCCTCTTATTTTGTAAGGGGTTGCTAAACAAGCAGATATGGTAGAGCTCATAGTTCTAGTTACTCTATATGGCCCAACTCTCTTTAAGCCTTTTTCGCGAAGGATATCCGCCGCCTCGGTAAGATTTGAGGAAGAGGCACCTCCTGAACCGGCCACAATTCCAGTCCGGTCATTTGACACGAGATTATCGGTCAGTTTCGCATCAATGATGGCTTCTGACATAGCAAGATACGAAAACGCCGCGGCGTCGCCCATAAATCTTTTTAGTTTTCTATCTATTAATGGTTCTAAATCTAAGTCAATACTTCCTGCTATGTGACTCTTTAAACCCATATCTTTGTAGGACTCTTGAAATTTTATTCCGGACCGAGATTCGCGCAATGAACCAAGAGTTTCAGCAAGATTATTGCCCAGGGGCGACACAATCCCCATTCCAGTTACGACAGCTCGTTTCATAAATTCACCCAAAACCCTCTAGATTTGTAAAAAGCCCAACCTTAACTTCCTCAGCTGTATAAATTTGTTTTTGGTCAACCATTACCTCACAGTCGGCGACGCCCAAGACAGTTTTCCCCTCGCGCACTCTTTTGAGCTCAATCACATAGCTTATTAATTTAGATTCAGGGAGTACCTGACCGCGAAAATTCACTTTTCCGCACCCTAAGGCTCTGCCCTTTCCCCAATTTCCTTTCCAAGCCAGAAAAAAACCAACTAACTGCCAAAGCGCATCCAAACCCAAACAGCCAGGCATCACCGGGTCACCTATAAAGTGGCAGTCAAAAAACCACAGATCCTCATTAATATCCATCTCAGCCCTAATCTCTCCCTTTCCGAAGCGTCCTCCAGATTGGCTGATCTCAGTAATTCTATCTACCATTAACATCTTGTCGACCGGCAACTGTGCTCGGCCTGGGCCAAAAAGACTGCCTTCCCCACACTTGATAAGATCCTCTTTCGAGAAGCTATTCTTGTGTAGTAAGGATTCATCTTTTTTTTGTAGCCTTGGAGGTTCAGGAACTTTCATTGAACATGTCTACATTAGTTTAAATTTTTCGCCCATCGATAGGCTAAATTATATCATCCGCTAGTTAAAAGGCTATGTTTTGATAAACTATAGACCTTGAAGCAAGATAATCATTGATTTAAGACCATTATCTGGTAAGAGAGTAGAAATGATAAAAATCCACAAACACGCAGTGGTGGAAAAAGGAGCAGAACTAGGAGAAAACTCTGAAATCGGGCCTTTTTGTACAGTTGCAGCTAATACGCAAATCGGGGCGAACACCAAGCTTCGTTCGCACGTGGTAGTGGAACCCTATACAAGCATAGGAGAGAACTGTGAGATCTTTCCATATGTTACTCTCGGAATGCAGTCTCAAGATCTCAAGCACGTAAGCGGTTCTATTACTTATACTCACATAGGAAACAGAAACATAATCCGAGAATTTGTAAGTGTTCATAGCGGAACGGAATCCGAATCTTATACAAAAATAGGTGACGACTGCGCATTGTTAGCTCAATCGCACGTCGCACACAATTGCATAGTTGGCAACAAAGTTGTCATGAGCCATGGTGCGACACTCGGTGGGCATGTGATTATCGGGGATCATGTGAATATAGGAGGGCTCTCGGCAATTCATCAATTTTGTCACGTTGGGGAAGCCGCTATGATCGCTGGAATGGCTCGGACGATCCAAGACGTCCTTCCTTTTACGATTGCAGAGGGATCACCGGCGCACATGCGAGTAATCAACAAAGTTGGAATGGAGCGAGCTGGATACAGTGTTTCTGAGATTTCAGAGGTTAGGAAGGCGTTCCGTGCTCTATTCATGAGAGAAATGAGGCTCGAAGACGCCGTCAATCATGTTGAGAAGTCATTCCCAAGCTCTAAAAACATTAAACTAATGATTAACGCTGTCCGCGCCTCTCAGCGAGGACTGGCTCGACCTGAATCAGCAACTTACGAAATTAACGTAGCCGACGATTGAGAGGAAATCATGGGAGAGAAAATCAAAGCGGTTCTTTGGGACTTTGGCGGAGTAATTACAAGCAGCCCGTTCGAGGCATTTAACAGATTTGAGATACAAAAGCAGATACCAGTTGATTTCATTCGTCAAACAAACGCGGAAAATCATGAAACCAATGCTTGGGCTAAATTAGAAAGCAGCGAAATTGATCTTGATGAGTTCGATAGGCTATTTAGGTTAGAGACTTTAGCCAAAGGAAATGAGATATCGGGGAAAGCAGTAATAAATCTTTTGTCAGGAGAAATTAGGCCTAGCATGGTAAATGTGCTTAAAAGAATCAAAGAAGACTACATCGTTGGTTGCATTACGAACAACGTTAACGCAGGTCAAGGTCCAGGAATGGCGCATTCGAAGAGAAAACATGATGCTATAGAAGAGGTAATGTCTAATTTCGAATTTATTATTGAATCTAGCAAAGTCGGTGTGAGAAAACCGGATCCCCATATCTACAAACTAGCTTGTGAACAGGCCAAGGTCTCGCCTGTCGAGTGCTTATATCTCGACGACTTGGGCGTAAACTTAAAGCCTGCAAGGGCAATGGGAATGAGAACTATCAAGGTCTTCTCTGCTGAGCAAGCGATTAGCGAGCTCGAGGAAAATCTTGGTATACAATTGACATGAATGTCCTTCTAGCGGGTGGGGCTGGGTTCATAGGATCGCACACAGCCGCCGAATTACTTATAGCTGGACATGACGTTTTTGTCATAGACAATTTGAGTAATAGCTATAAAACAGCATTGGACGGGGCAGAAAAACTTTCCAAAAAAAAAATAGTTTTTCATGAAACAGATCTTAGGGATTACCAGTCTGTTTTAAATTTCTCTAGAGACAAACGAATTGATGCAATTATTCATCTCGCTGGATTTAAGTCAGTTGGAGAATCGGTCTTGGACCCCGTTGCTTATTTTGATAACAATCTAATTCCAACTGTAAACCTTTGTAAATTAGTCGAGGAGCTTGAAGTAAAAAATTTTGTATTTAGCTCATCTGCAACCGTTTACGGAAACCCTGCAAAGATGCCTATCGATGAAAGTTTTTCGACCTCTGAAGCGCTAAGCCCCTATGCAGAGAGCAAAGTTATGATTGAAACGATTCTCAAGGCTCTAGGGGTCTCGCGCAACAATCTGAATGTTGTTTCATTGAGATACTTCAACCCAGCAGGAGCGCATCCTAGCGGCTTGATCGGAGAAGCCTCGCGACACAGGACAACAAATCTAATACCCGTTTTATCGAAGATCGCTGTTGGAGAGCAATCCGAATTCGTTATATACGGAGACGATTACGATACTCCCGATGGAACCTGTATCCGAGACTATGTGCACGTGGTTGATCTCGCGAAAGCCCACGTATCTGCATTAGAAAAAATCGAATCTTTGAATGGTTGGCGAGCGTTCAACATCGGCACTGGAAAGGGTCATTCGGTTAAAGATGTGCTTCAAACCTACGAGCTAGTTGTCGGTCGAGCGCTTCCCTATCGAGTGGTTCAAAGGAGACCGGGAGACGCAGAACGCCTCTTTACGGACCCCAAGCTAGCTAACAAGGAGCTTGAATGGAGAGCATCCAAAACACTTCGTCAGATCTGTGCGGACGCCTGGACTTGGGAGCGAAAAAAATTCACTTAGATTCGGATGAAAAGCGAGTCAATTTAACGCCTTGTGAAAAATTAGCCTCAAATATGTTTGGGTTGTAACCAAATACTTCTCTATATGCTTCCTCTACCACCTTCTGCCAGCTCTGAGCCGAATTTTTCTGGCAAAGAGCAATGGCGCATCCACCAAAACCTCCCCCAGTTAAACGAGCGCCTAGAACCCCTTTTTGAGCCTGGGCTAAGCTCACGATTGTGTCGAGTTCTGGGCAGGAAACCTCGTAGTCATCCCTTAAAGACGCGTGACTCTGATTCATCAAAAAGCCCAAAACTCTCCATTCTCTCATTTCGATGGCCTTTGCCGCTCTTTTAACTCGTTCACACTCGGTAAGCACATGTCTCAAACGAGCTTTCAATTTAGGTCGAAGATTTTGAGGGACCCGATCAACTCCGGCAAGCGAATCAACGCGAGTGAGGCCGATCGCCTCGGCAACTTCCAGCATTTCCTCGTACCTATTGTTGTAGTTGGAGGAAAGCAACTCCCGCGGAACTAAAGTATCCAAAATGACTAGCTGACAGTCCGAGTTATCCAAAGAAACGCTGGAAAAAGAAAGATCTTTTGCCTTCAGATTCAAACCACCGCCAAGACTTATACTAATTTGATCCATAATCCCGCATTTGACACCAACGTAACTCCTTTCGGCTTGCCAACTTCTTTTCGCAAGGTCGAAAGGACTTAATTCAGGGCAAAGAGTCTTCGCAAGCCCAACACAAAATGATGCTGAGCTAGCTAGTCCAGCGGACCCTATAGACTGGCGGACGAATATTTGCCCGCCTTTTACTTTATGTTCATCGCTAATGGCAAACAAAACTCCATAAACATAATCCTTCCAGTCAAGGGACATGCGTCTAGTTTTCGACAATTTCAATGCAAAAGCATGCCGCTCCTTAAAACGCTCTGTGTAGACTTCAAGAGTGCCAGAATCATTAGAACTGAAAAAAAAATCCGTCCCATTAGATGTAGCAAAAGGCATACACTCCCCGCCGCAATAGTCGGTATGTTCACCTATTAGGTTTATTCGGGATGGTGCAAAAACTTTGTAATCCGGACTGCTTCCAAATTCAGATTGAAATTTTCTATCAATCAAAAAGATACCTCGAAAATCTCGCTAGCCTTCTGTCCATTTTCTCTCTCTCCCGTTAGAAGTATTTTTTGCGGGCCAGCAAAAGCAACAGCTTCAAGACCATAAATCTGGGGCAAGGGAATTTTTTTAGGAACACTAGAAAATACTGAGACCCAGTCATCATCGGATTTTTTTTCAAAAAGATAGAGTTCTTTATAGGTCA
>CAJWLI010000119.1 GCA_913043075.1 uncultured Gammaproteobacteria bacterium | reverse complement strand
ACGCTTTAGATGATCATTCTCTTGTACGTGATTCATTCCCAATGATCGAACCAGCTGGACACCTGGATTTCGAGAACCATAAAATCTATGGAATGCCTCCATAGTCAGCCCAAACATCAACGCTTCTGAGCGCCTCTTTCGTTGATAACGCCGCAAGATCTTGTTATTTGGAAGATCTAACCCCTCGATTTTTGACAATGAGATCTCGGCTGCTAGAACCTCTGCGTCTGCAAAACCTAGGTTTCCTCCCTGACCTGCTAACGGGTGAATCGTGTGGGCAGAATCCCCGATCAAAGCGACTCCGTCTAAGACATACTTCAACGCATGTTTTTGTTGTAATGGGAAACAACGACGTTTGGTTGAAACCTTAAGTTTTCCAAGATCTCCCCGCGTTCTTCGATTTATCTCCTTTTCAAAATAATCATCTGATTCTGTCCCAAAATCCTGTGGGGATGACCATACTACCGCGAACTTACCAGATTGGGAGAGGGGAAGAAGGGCTAAAGGCCCTTCTTTTCCAAACCACTGAAATGCAGCACCTTCAATTGGTTTAGTAGCTTCAACAATGCAGACGTTGGCAGACTGAGCATAGGGATATTGCAACGTTTTCATTCCAAGAGCCTGCCGTGCAGCAGAATTTGGACCATCCGCTCCGACAAAGAGATCGCATTTCAAAAGATCTAGAGCAAATGGATATTGCCAAAAGATCTGAATATCTAAACTTTTTGCTAGTTCTAACATTGCGTGTCTGAGCGCATCCGCTTCGATTATGAAGCCCAAATAATCCTCTTGGAGAGCTTTGGAAGAGAACCTAACTCGCCCAATACCATCAGAATCATTGACAACTATTTCATGGAAATTGGTTCTGGAGGAATCTTCTAGCCGGTCTAACACTCCCAAACTTTTCAAAAATCGAGCGGACCTTTTGTTAATAGAAATCACATTGGAAGATAGCCCAGAACTCATGATGGGAGCTGCTGATTTGTCAAACAAGGTTACATTTTCGCCACCTAACCTTGCCTTTATCGCAAAACTTAGCCCCGATAAACCAGCGCCCACAATATTTATCTGCGACATGCATAGCCTCTCTTCATAACTTAAAAACTTTTATATCTTCTTGGATCTCATTTCGGAGTAAACAGTTAAAGCTCCCACCCTCGCGAATTCCCTAAGCTGAGTGTAATCCGACTCGTTTTCATCACTGTCTCCAATATCTTCGGATATCTCTGAAATACGCCTAAAGTCTTGAATGGTTTCTTTTATCATCGGGTTCCCTAACGTATCTGAGATCACCCCACATTTTTCTGCAGCCGCAACAAAACCGGCACACCAGACAGATAGTGCGATTACTTGCTCATTTAAAGGACTTTCCTCATAAGGCAATGCTATCTCAAACTCGAAGTTTGAATACTCTCCCAAACTTTCGACACCTTGTTCTAAAACAGCTTTTATTACAAAAGCCAATTCAGAGCTTAAAGAACGACCAAGGTAAGCCTCTAACCAAACATTTAATTCATCTAAACTAAATTTCTGTCCCTTAGAGGCGATCATTCCTATGATCATTCCATGGAATTCAGAACAGTGGCGATGTATGCTCTGAGACTCAAAAACTTCTTTTATTTCCTGATAAATTTGCAATTTTATTTTCACACCACGAGCAAATATACTAACGCAACCCTTGAATAAGGGTTCTTCGCCGATTTATAGTGATATTACTTTCATCTTACAGAGCCGTCACGTGGAGATTCATCGCTTAGAGAAAAAAATTGAGGAGCTCATCGCTTATTCCAGAGACTTGGAGAGCCAAAACTCGTTTCTAGAATCGGAGCAAAATAAATTGAAGAAAGAAAGAGCATCTCTCGTAGAAAAAAATCGAGCAGCAAAAACAAGGTTAGAACAAATGATACAGCAACTAAAATCGTTGGGAGATAATTAGTTGAGTTCATTTGAAACCGTCACCGTATCAATACTAGGAAAAGAATACCAAGTTAATTGCCCAAAAGATGATTCGGCAGCATTAAAAAAAGCAGTCGAATACCTCAACAAAAAAATGAACGAAACAAAACAAAACAGTAATGCTATAGGAATGGACAGAATAGCAATAATGACTGCACTAAACCTAGCCGATGATTTGCTCAGAAAAGATATCCATGTTTCTAAAATTACTGCCGAAAAAAATGAGCTTAGTAATCAATTAAACATGCAAACTACTATTATCGATTCGTTATCAAATAAAATTGAAAACGCAATGGAAAAGTTTGAAAAAAGAAAGCGCTCCTAGGTGAAATAGAGTTTGGCACCAGCTCGCTGGGGGCTATAATAGGATCGTTCCCTGGACTGTTTGCCAGTCGATATGTCCTCGACCCTTTATGCGACACCCAGGAGGTCTTTTTTTATGGCCTATGTGCATGTCCGCAAGTCGGAACGCCTTTGTTCATATGGAGACCACCGCCTTGAACCGCCGGGTTCAAGGGCCTATCCGAACAGCGGCATTTTGGGGAACCTGATATCAAAAGATGAAAAACGACTTAAGAACTGCGCTTAGAAAAAAAAGAGGTATCATATCACCGTTAAGACGCAGCAGAGACTCGAAAAGAATTGCCTTGCATATTCTGAATAGCACGGAACTTAATCTCGGTAGCAGGCTAGGCCTATACTTTGCCTTAAAGCACGAAGTCAACACGAAAATGTTGGTTAATGCCTTTTTGAATGCCGGGAAAAAAATTTTTTTGCCTGTGATTGAAAAAGAAAAGCTATTTTTCGGTCGATACGACCCCAAGATAACCAATATTACTGAGAACCGTTATGGCATAGGCGAGCCTTCCAAAGAAGACACGAAAATGGTTCCACCTGCTTCCCTAGATACGGTCTTTTTCCCCATAGTCGGCTTTAACAACAATTTTTACCGCATCGGAATGGGTGGTGGTTTTTATGATCGGAGTTTTAAAGATCTCGAGGAAGATTCTCCAACTCGTATTGGGCTCGCATTTTCGTTTCAAAAGGTAACTTTTGAACCTGAACGACATGATATTCCTTTGTTTGCTATTTGCACTGAAGATGGCATTTCCATCCGAAAAGAGAAAAATAAGAACAGGCAAAAAATTTAGAAGAGTAAGCTCCGATAAGAATTTTGCTATGATCGAGAAAGAGGAGATATAAATCTTTTTATAATGGCTGTCAGGGAAATTTTAAAACTAGGGAACCCAAATCTGCGTCAGAGAGCGAAAGACTATTCTTCAGAACTAATTGGGTCGGATATTTTTTTTCAAATCGTTACCGATTTGCGTGACTCCCTGCATCAAAGCGGTGGGATTGGACTAGCGGCGCCCCAAATAGACATACCCTTTAGAATTTTAGTTATTGAGATAACCAACACCTCAACCAGATATGGAGAGATACAGCCTCTGCCCTTCGAAGTCTTCGTTAATCCCGTTATATCTGTCATCAATCATAAAAAACAAGGATTTTGGGAAGGGTGTTTATCAGTTCCGGGAATGATGGGCTACGTCAAAAGACCAAGAAAGATAAAGGTAGATTACCTCAGCGGAACCGGGGAAGATAAATCCGCCTTTTTTGAAGATTTTCTTGCTACTGTATTTCAGCACGAACTTGATCACCTAGATGGAACGCTGTACGTAGACAGAATTGCAGATCCAAAACTTTTTGCTTTCGAAGAGGAATATCGGAGGTTCCATGTTTAAAATGAGCTACTTAGGTGCCTTATTTTCCCAATAGAGCAGATACCCCCGGCAACGTTTTACCTTCCAAAGTTTCGAGAAAAGCTCCACCTCCAGTAGAGATGTAAGAGATCCCATCTAGAGCATCCGAAATTTCAATCGCTGAAATAGTATCGCCACCTCCAGCGATCGAAAAAGCGTTACTCTGTTTTATCGATTTTCCCAATTCTCTCGTCCCAGTAGAAAATTGGGGTATTTCAAAAACGCCGAGGGGACCATTCCAAACGATAGTTTTTGCGTCAGACACTAATTCTCGATTTCTGGAAATACTTAACGGTCCAATGTCTAAAATATGATCTTCCTCAGAGACTGCATCTACTCTTTTTATCTTCGACTCAGCGGCCTCATTAACTTCTGAACTTACAACTACATCAACTGGAAGCACAATACGACCATGTTCCATGATCTCTTTTGCAATATCTATCATTCTCGGTTCATGCAAGGATTTACCTACGTTCTTTCCAGCAGCAGCTAAGAATGTGTTAGCTATCCCCCCGCCAACAATGATTAAGTCAACCTTACGGGAGAGACTGGTTAATACATTAAGTTTTGTTGAAACCTTACTCCCACCGATGATTGCTAAGAGTGGCCTTTTAGGTGACAAAAAAACTCTATCTAAAGCTCGAAGCTCTTTAAGGAGCAGCGGCCCGGCGCAGGCAACCGGCGAATATTTAGCCACGCCCTGAGTGCTTGCGTGAGCTCTGTGAGACGTAGCAAATGCGTCCATTACAAATATGTCGCATAGCGCTGCCAACTTGCGAGCCAAACTTTCATCATTAGCTGTTTCACCAGAATTTACTCGGACATTTTCTAAAAGCAATATATCGTCGTTTAGAAAGTCACAACCGTTTAAATAGTTGGACTCTAATCTAACTTTTAAGGAAGTCAGTTCTGCCAATCTTTTTGCAACCGGGCTCAAAGAGAACTGCTTTTGACTTTCTATGGGAGCCCCCTCTTTGGGTCTTCCAAGATGAGACATCAATATCACTTTCGCTTTTCTTTCGATCGCATATTCGATAGTTGGTAAGCAAGCTTTAATCCTGGCTTCGCTCGCGATAGAGCCTTCTTTTAGGGGAACGTTAAGATCTTGCCTGATGAGAACCCTTTTATTGGATATTTCAAGGTCAAAAATCGAAATCATTTTTGTCATCAACGAATTCCTTCAACTGCCTCTTCTATATTTGCTGAAGTGAATCCATATCTCGCAAACAATTGCTCCCCTGGAGCGCTAGCTCCGAAAGAGTCAATTCCTACGATTACTCCCTCCGGACCAATGTACCTATGCCAAAAATTTGTGTGCGCAGCTTCAATAGCGACCCGCTTGGTGACGTTTGGAGGAAGAACACGGTCCCTGTAAGCCCTCGGCTGCGAATCGAAAATCTCGACGCATGGCATAGAAACCACTTGTATAGAAACCCCTCTTTTTGAAAATGTCTCAGCGACTGCAACGCCAAGAGAAACCTCAGATCCGGTTGCAATAATTAGAATGTCAGGCTGTGAACCAACCTCGAATATGATGTAGGCTCCTTTTGAAATCTCGTTAATAGTGCTTTCTGTAC
>CAJWLI010000118.1 GCA_913043075.1 uncultured Gammaproteobacteria bacterium | reverse complement strand
AAGATGGAAGTAAGTACAGAAACGCTAGAAGGGCTTCAAAGGAAAATGCTTGTGGTTATCCCCTCGAATCGAGTCGAAGAGAGGGTTAACGAAAAGCTTGAGGAGGCAGCAAAAACTGCGCGTATTAACGGATTTCGTCCTGGGAAAGTGCCCAAAAGAGAAATAAAAAGGAGGTACGGAAAAAGCATTCGAGAGGAGGTCTCAAGCGAGATAATCCAATCATCTTTTTCGGAAGCGGTTCAACAGGAACAAATAAACCCAGCGGGAATGCCAAAAATAGATGATGTGAAAATGCTTGAGGACCAGAATCTTGAGTACTCCGCTACTTTTGAGGTCTTTCCCGACGTTGAGTTGAGTGCTTTTGACTCCATCGAAGTAGAGAAATTAGAAGCTGAGATCAATGATCAAGATGTTGAGGAGATGGTTGAGAAAGTCCGTGAACAGCGAATGCAATACGAGTTGGCGGAAAAAGTCGCCGAAGATAAGGATAAAGTCAACATAGATTTCCAGGGTTTCATTGACAACGAAGCCTTTGATGGTGGCCAAGCGGAAGGTTCAGACTTGATTCTTGGATCTGGACAAATGATCCCCGGATTTGAAACGGGAATTGTAGGAATGGGGAAAGGAGAGGAGAAGGAAATCAACGTGACTTTCCCCGAGAAATATCAGAAAGCCGATCTGGCAGGAAAGGAAGCTACCTTTAGAATAAAATTAAACAGTGTCTCGGGACCCAAGTTGCCTGAGGTGGATGCAGCCTTTATCGAATCCTTTGGGCTCAAAGGGAGTACCGACTTAGAGACGTTTAAGATAGAGCTGAAGGGTAATATGCAAAAAGAGTTGGATAATGCGATAAAAATAAAGATTAAAGAACAAGTAATGGACGGATTATTGGCTATACACGACATCATTGTTCCTAAAGCGCTCGTAGAAGAAGAAGCTGCTCGCATGAGGAACCAAATGATTCAGCAATATGGTGGTGGTATGAAGATTGAACCGGAGATGTTGCCATCAGAGATGTTCTCTGAGCAAGCTGAAAAACGAGTCAAAAGCTCCCTTCTGCTGGGGTCGGTAATTGAAAAGAATGAGTTAGTGGTAAGTGAAGAAAAGACAAAAGAACTGATTGATCAGATAGCAGCGGATTATGACGACCCAGATCAAGTAAAAAATTATTACCTTAGCAACGAGCAAGAGCTCAACCAGGTCAATCACGTAGCGTTGGAAGATATGGTGGTTGAGTTGGTCATGGCAACCGCCACAGTGTCAACAAAAGCCGTGAGTTACAGTGAAGCCGTCAGGAGAGGTGCGAACGAGGAAACGGTGGCGACGAAAAACTAAACTCAGAGCCGTTCAGGGTAAAGAAGGATGCGTCATGGCGAGTAAGCTGAAAAATAGAGATCTAGTAGCCCGAGTTGCTCCGTACAATCACGGTTGGGCTTGCAAAATCTAACGGTTCACAAAGAAAGTTTCTGGAGGTTTCAAAAGACTCGCCTGAAACTGAAGCAACAGGAAACAAGAGAGGAGTTAAGAATAAATGGTATACGACGACATTAATCAGCCTGTTCGAGGACTTGGCCTAGTTCCGATGGTCCTTGAGCAAACAGCACGCGGAGAACGTTCATATGACATTTACTCTCGGTTGCTCAAGGAGCGAATAATTTTCGTAGTTGGTCCTATCGATGACAACGTAGCGAACTTGGTTGTGGCTCAGATGTTGTTTTGCGAATCAGAGAACGCAGACAAGGACGTTCAGCTGTATATAAACTCTCCAGGCGGTTCTGTCACGGCAGGGTTAGCAATATACGATACAATGCAGTTTGTGAATTGTGAAGTCTCCACCCTTTGTATCGGGCAGGCCGCTAGCATGGGAGCGTTTCTGCTAGCTGGAGGTCAAAAAGGAAAGCGATATTGCCTTCCTAATTCCAGAGTTATGATTCATCAGCCAAGTGGTGGGTCACAAGGGCAAGCCTCGGACATAGAAATTCAGGCAAAAGAAATTCTCTTCTTGAGAAAGAGAATGAATGAGATTATGGCAAGCCATACTGGGCGAAGTGTTGATGAATTGGCAAAGGACACAGAAAGAGACAACTTTATGACCGCCCAAGACGCACTAGAATACGGTATGATTGACAAAATACAGGAACCTCGGGTAGGCCTGAAATCGTTGTAAAATTGACCGAGGAAAGGACGTTTTTTATTTTCCTTGGTTTTGCATATAATAAAGTTTTAGTAAATCAGAGTAGTTGAGGTTGGTTTATGACAGATAATCAAGACGGTAATAGTGGCGACGGGAAGCTGCTGCACTGTAACTTTTGTGGAAAAAGCCAGCATGAGGTTAGAAAACTAATTGCTGGTCCCTCCGTCTACGTTTGCGATGAGTGCGTAGAGCTATGCAACGACATAATAAGAGAAGAACTCCAAGAGTCTTCGGAAGACACAGAAGCCAGAGATCTTCCAACTCCCAAAGAGATTAAAGAAATTTTAGATCAATATGTTATTGGACAGCAAAGAGCTAAGAAGGTCCTCTCAGTTGCGGTTTACAACCACTACAAGCGGCTGAACTACAAAGGAAAAAAAGACGATGTAGAACTTCAAAAAAGTAACATCCTTTTGGTTGGTCCCACTGGGGTTGGAAAAACCTTACTCGCTGAAACTCTAGCCAGGCTTCTTGATGTCCCCTTCACCATAGCTGACGCAACTACTCTCACCGAAGCGGGTTACGTAGGTGAAGACGTAGAAAATATTATTCAAAAGCTGCTACAAAAGTGTGACTATGACGTTGAAAAAGCTCAAGTTGGAATTGTTTACATCGACGAAATAGATAAGATATCGCGCAAATCAGACAATCCGTCGATAACCAGGGATGTTTCGGGCGAAGGGGTGCAGCAGGCCCTTCTTAAACTTATTGAGGGCACTGTAGCATCGGTCCCGCCGCAAGGTGGCAGAAAGCACCCTCAACAAGAGTTCCTGCAGGTTGACACAACTAACATACTATTCATATGTGGTGGAGCCTTTGCTGGCCTTGATAAAGTGATCCAAGATCGTTCAGATAAAAGTAGTATCGGTTTCTCCGCAAAGGTACAAACTGAGGCGACTAAAAAAAATCTAGGGGAGACTCTTGAAGGTGTAGAGCCAGAGGATTTGGTTAGGTACGGTCTCATTCCGGAGTTTGTCGGTCGACTGCCTGTATTGGCAACCCTCGACGAACTAGACGCAGAAGCGCTGGTACGTATCCTCAAGGAACCTAAAAATGCGTATACTAAGCAATATAGTAAGCTCTTTGAGATGGAGGATTCTGAAATAGATTTTCGCGATGACGCCCTTGTGGCGATCGCAGAAAAAGCGATGGAAAGAAAAACTGGTGCGAGAGGACTCAGATCAATTCTAGAATCTGTTCTGCTCGACATCATGTATGATTTGCCTTCCGAAAAAGAGGTAAGCAAAGTTATTGTAGATGAAAGCGTTATAAATGGAGCTTCTGAACCCATGCGCATTTATGAAAACCAAGACCATCCTAAGGCTGCCCCAGAATAGGAGAGAATTGTTAGACATATGTAGGTTGAAAGAAAGAAAAGGGGCTAACACGCCCCTTTTTTTGTTTTGCTCTGTTACTATGAAAAAAAAGGCCGGATCAATTTATGTCGACGATTAAAAAAGCAGATCTTCCCGTGGTTACCTTAAAAGATATGGTCGTTTTCCCACAAGGGGTGCAGCCCCTTTTTATAGGAACTCCTAAGTCAATTAAAGCTTTGGATGTCGCCTCTTCGTTCGAAAATAGCGAGGGGAGAAAAGAAATCCTTTTGTTAGCGAAGAGAGATCTGGCTCAAGAGAACCCCCAGGCTAAAGACCTTTTCGAGATTGGCACCGTAGCTACTGTCTTGCAACTAATCCGGCTCCCAGACCAGACGGTGAAAATACTGGTCGAGGGCAATCTGCGAGCTAGAGTTTTGAAAATTAGGGACAACGAAAAATGGCTCGGCGCAGATATTGAAACTCTTAAAACCAGGCCCTTGTCTACTGATTTGAACCAGGAACTAAAAAAAGATCTCTTGGACGCGTTCGAAGCATATGCGACTAAGAACAAGAAAGTCCCGTCAGAAGTGGTTGGATCTTTATCAGGCATTGATGATTTGTCGAGGCTAATTGATACGATCGCCTCTCAATTAACTTTGAAGATCCATGTAAAGCAGAGAGTGTTAGAAACTGTTGATGCACAAGAACGTTATGAATATATGCACGGCATTTTAAGTGAGCAGATGGAATTGTTAGGGGTAGATAAGAAGGTTAGAGGTAGGGTAAAAAGGCAAATGGAGAAAAGCCAAAAAGAGTACTACCTCAACGAGCAAATGAAAGCTATTCAAAAAGAATTGGGAGATATAGCAGAGGCGCCCGACGAGATTGAGGAGCTCAGTAAACGTCTAGCGAGTGCTGGGATGCCCAAATCGTCAAAAAAAAAGACAGAGAGCGAAATTTTAAAATTGAAACAGATGTCCCCAATGTCTGCAGAAGCAACTGTTGTTAGATCTTATATAGATTGGATGCTAAGTGTCCCATGGAGAAAAAAGTCTAAGATCTCTTCGGATATACTCGCTGCAAAAGACATTTTAGAGAACGATCATCATGGTTTGAACGACGTCAAAGATAGAATAATAGAGTATCTCGCGGTACAGAAAAGAGTGGATAAGTTGAAAGGCCCCGTTCTATGCCTCGTCGGTCCTCCAGGAGTAGGTAAGACTTCTCTGGGCGAATCGATTGCGCGGGCAACCAATCGAAAGTTTGTTAGGATGGCTCTAGGGGGTGTAAGGGACGAAGCTGAAATAAGAGGACACAGACGTACCTATATTGGGTCAATGCCAGGAAAGATAGTCCAGAAGCTAGCAAAGGTTGGCGTTAAGAATCCCCTGTTCCTTTTAGATGAGATTGATAAAATGGGTCAGGATCATAGGGGAGATCCGGCTTCTGCTCTTCTCGAGGTCCTTGACCCTGAGCAAAACGACACCTTCAATGACAATTATCTAGAAGTCGATTATGACCTGTCCGATGTAATGTTTATTTGTACATCCAACTCTATGAATATTCCTCTTCCACTGCTTGATAGGATGGAAATAATAAAAATTCCTGGATATATGGAAGAGGAAAAGAAAAACATTGCTTCCCGGTTTCTTTTGCCCAAACAGCTTTTTAACAATGGGTTGTCCCAGAGCGAACTTCAAATCTCGGATAGATCGATGCGAGATTTGATTCGCTTTTATACTAGAGAAGCTGGCGTTCGAGGGCTAGAGAAAGAAATCGCAAAGATATGCAG
>CAJWLI010000117.1 GCA_913043075.1 uncultured Gammaproteobacteria bacterium | reverse complement strand
ACCATCTCGGATCCAATGAAATATTTTCCAATTCAAAACCGTCGATACATCCTTCAACGATACTTTTTATAGCTTTATGATCAGACGCGTTGCAAGCCTTTTCTAATGATCTACACACCTTTTCTATCTCAAATATCTGTGGGTCCGTTTCAGAGGACACGAAAATTCGAGGATGCCCAGTTTTGATAAATTCTTCGGAAGCAAACAATTTTTCATTAAGCTTTTCTCCCGCTCTTAACCCAGTGTATTTAATCTCTATTTCATTTTCTCTGTCGTTTGCCTCGTGCTCGCCAACAAAAGATTTTCCATGCAAATGGATCATCTTTTTTGCCAGAGTTTCAATCCTTATTGGAGCGCCCATATCAAGAACGAAAATTTCTCCACCCTTCGCCATTGCACTCGCCTGAATTACAAGCTGAGATGCCTCTAGCGAAGTCATAAAATATCGGGTTGCTCTCCCATCGGTCACAGTCACCGGACCGCCATTTCGTATTTGGTCTTCGAAAAGCGGAATAACTGATCCAGAAGATCTCATTACGTTTCCGAACCTTACTAAGCTAAATATCTGACTAGATTCCTTTTCTGCGAAATTCAGAACGATCATTTCTGCTAGTCTCTTTGTTGCGCCCATAACATTTTTAGGATGCACCGCTTTGTCGCTGCTTATGAGGACCAACTCTTCTACAGGGGATCGACGAATAGATTTGACAAGATTGAGAGTTCCCAAAACATTGTTGCGCACACCTGAAATTATATTTTCTTCCACCAAATGAACGTGCTTGTAGGCTGCCGCATGATAGACTTTATCTATTTGAAATCTGGAGATCACGCTCTCTAAATAATCTTGGTCCATTATAGAACCAAGGAGAAAAATAAGTTCGCTTCGAATCCCAGATTTTTTTTCTAACTGCTTTTGCAAGTTATAAAGTCCTATCTCGGAGTGATCCAATAAAATTAGGCTAAGCGGCTCGTAGGCGAGTATCGTATCGCACAACTGAGAACCAATTGTTCCTGCCGCACCCGTAATCAGAATATTTCTACCTTTTACGGCTGCATGCATTAAATCGTTTTTCGGGGGCACAACCCTTCGACCCAAAAGGTCACCAATGCCTACTTCTCGGATAGCGGTCCGATCTAATCTGCCTGCCAAAAAATCATTTATTTTTGGCAATGTGCTCATAAGAACTGGCAGGTCAGAAAGCCTATCCAGTACTGCTAATCCCGAGGAGTTGTCTTTAAGATCGTCAGCTACAAAAATTCTCTCTATTTTTAATTCGCGGGTGACTCGATCAATATTCTCTAAGTCATAGACTCGGATCCCATGTATTGTCGTTCTTCGTTTTTCTTTATTCTCATCTATAAAAGCTAAAAGCTGGTAACGTTGATCATTGATAAGCAAAAGCGCGATCTGTGCCCCAAACTGGTCAGCACCATAAATCGCTACGGGCTCAGGATTTGTCCGAGGATAAAACAAAGGGGTCACATAATTTACACCAAAAATTCGTGCGCCAGACAGCAGTGAAACCGCGATAAACCAAAAGATAATTGGAGCCGAACGAGGGAAAGAGGTTGCTTCGAAAAGGAATGCACTCAGAGATGCTATCAACGCTGAAGCGAGAACGCCCCCCATCACTGGTCGGAGGATACTAAATCCTATATAAAGCGAAACAACTCGATAGAGTCCTAGCTTTGAAAAAACAAACACGCCGGCGACACAAACTAGTGGGAACTGCCACCAAAAAGGAGACATATCTTTACTCAGATCTCCGTAACGAAGAGCAATAGAAAGCCATAAAGAAAAACACAGCAGAAATATATCTAGACTGATCAACCCAATTAATCTATTTTTGAAGCTCAAGACACCTCTATTTTTATTCTCAAACATCTACGATTCTCGAAAGAAATGGGGCTTTGTTTGTCCAGCCCCAGAATAGAGGTGAACAACTAATAAAGGAAGCATGGCAACAATAAAAATTAGACTCCCGTTTTGAGGTTTGAGAAAGCAAAGCGAGGCCATTGGTAGCAACCAAAACACGTTGCAGCATTGAATTAACATCAAAGCCTTCCAAACACCGTAGCTCTTGCTCAAGTGCTGATAGAAATGGGATTGATGTTTTTTGGCTAGATTTTGTCCTTGAAAAAAGCGAACCATAGCAGTCGAAGTTCCATCTACTAGGAACACACCCAAAAGAATCAACCAACACCATATTGAAACATCAATTTCATGTAACAGCACGATTCCGAAAAAGAATCCTAGAAAAATACTTCCCGAATCGCCCATAAAAATTTTAGCTTTTGGGAGATTAAGTAGTAAAAAGCCGACTAGCGGGCCAATCAAAAAGTATAAAAAAGGAGAAGGGGTTGATTCGCCAAAAAATAAACATATAAGCGAAACAGAAAGTAAAACAAAAATCGCTTGGCTTGCGGCCAAGCCATCAATGCCATCCATAAAGTTATAAATATTAGTCATCCATAAAAGAACCAGTATCGATAGGGAGAAGGCTATGATGTTAAAATTCTCTAATTCAGGCTCCGTCAAGAATCCCACTGGTCGGGTAAAAAAAACGAAAAAGACTGCAATCAGGGAGTAAAAAACTAATCGAGGTAACCAAGGAAATTCGAAGATATCATCGAGAAAGCCTGCTGCCGACATCAGAAACAGAGGTGCTAGCGATAAGAAAAATTCAGTTTCCTCTAAAAAGCTGTAGCCAGCACCATCTAGAACCAGTCCAGCCAGCAAGTAAACGCCTGAAAAAAAAAGACCAGCTCCAGATGGCGGGCTTTTATGAGAATTAAGGTTACGTCCTATAGGCTCAGCACTAATGGAGACCATAGCAGTCCAAAATTTCGGAAACGACAAGAGCAAAATAAAGCAAAAAAAAGTGCTAAAAACAAAAAAAATCAGGATTCGAAAGTTCTCGATATCCTGAATTAAAGTGACAAAGGTTTCCAAAAGAAATCCATTTTTTTTTGAGGATGAGCCAGATCAATTGAAATGGTCGTTTTCATCGTGCTAGACCTTTGGGTTTGGTCGGGACGGCAGGATTTGAACCTACGACCACCACACCCCCAGTGTGGTGCGCTACCAGACTGCGCCACGCCCCGAGTAGTTTCTTTGGAATCTTTATTTACAAAACCGGCGTTGATAAGAATTCATTTAAGCTTTTCTACGCAAGCTAGTTATTTAATCATCGGCTGTAAAGAATTTAATCTTTCAGAATTAGTAAGATCTCATCTAGCTCTGACAGTGTCTGATTAATTAGCTGCTTATACCTTGTTTTATTTTTTTTAGTCTTTTCACCATTGAGTTGCTGCCTCGCACCCTCGGCGGTGTAACCTTGTTCATAGAGCAAGGATCTAATCAGTCGTATTGTGACCAGATCCTCCCGTTGATAATACCTTCTGTTCCCCTTTCTTTTTAACGGGTTAAGTTGCAAAAATTCTTGTTCCCAATACCTGAGCACATGCGGCTTGACCAGACACAAGGTGCTGACTTCGCCTATACTGAAATATCTCTTTCCTGGTATCGGAGGCAAGTCATTATTGTTTTTCTGGTCCAGCATAGACCTCTACTCTAGCCTTTAATTTTTGACCGGGCTTAAAAGTAACCACTCTCCTCGCAGATATGGGGATATCTTCACCTGTTTTCGGATTTCTTCCAGGTCTTTGACGTTTATCTCTCAATTCGAAATTGCCAAACCCTGAGAGTTTTACTTCTTCATTTGCTTCTAGGGATACCCGGATTTCTTCGAAAAACAAGTCTACTAAATCTTTAGCCTCTCGCTTATTTATACCAAGTTCTTCGTAAAGCGTCTCAGCAATTTCGGCTTTCGTTAGTGCTGTCACTCTTATTCCCTAAGCTCGGCGCCTAATTTAGTTCTTAAAACATCAACAATTTTAAATACAGCGGTATCAACCTCAACATCGGTAAGAGTGCGTGAAGCTTCTTGGAAGGTCAAGCCCAATCCAATACTTTTTCTATTAAAATCAATACCCTCACCTTGATAAACGTCAAAAACAATCAAATCTTTAAGCAAAGCTGAACATCGTTTAACAATTGAGATCATCTCCGAAACCTCGATCTTTTCATCCACAATAAAAGACAAATCCCTTCTTATCTCGGGGAATTTAGAGAGCACTTTACTCTGAACAACTCTTTCACTTCCCAGACAAGATAGATCTATCTCGCAAAGAAAAACCTTCTGACGCAGACCAAGCTCTTTTTGTATGCGAGACTCTAGTCGCCCTAAGGTTCCACACTTTTTTTCCCCAATTAATATATCTGCCGACTGACCTGGGTGAAGCGCAGAGCTTGAACTCCTAACGAAACGAATTTTTCTGTCAACCTGAGCAAAAAGCAAAATGCTCTCCAGATCGCCCTTTAAATCATAAAAATCTATCTCATCTGATTCGCTGGTCCAATTCTCTGGATTTTTCTGTCCTGTTGCTACAAAAGCAATTTTCTTTTCTTGTTTAATATTTTGAAGAGAAAGACTGTCTCCCTGATTTTTTACACAAAAACAAAGACCAATTTCAAAAAGCCTTATCCGATCTCTCTGACGGTTGAGGTTATACGAAACGGCCTTTAGTAACCCAGGCCAGATACTAGACCGCATAGTGGACATTTCGGACGAAAGAGGGTTAGCCAGATGAATGATGTTCTCTTCCGGATTCAACAACTTTGAAGTCTGAGCGTCTATAAAACTGTAAGTAATTGCTTCGTTATACCCCCGCGAAACAAGATGTCCTGCTATTTTTTTTTGAAGGAAATGATTGCCGGACGAAGGTGAAATCTCTAAATTTGCCGAAAGGGTTCTGCTGGGAAGCTGGTCGTAACCAAAGGATCTTCCTATTTCTTCAATCAAATCTATTTCCAAATTTATATCGAAACGATGAGAGGGAATTACCGCTTCCCAGAGTTTTTCAGATCGCGAATCTTGGAATTTCGCAACGAATCCTAATCTAGAAAAGATACTCTCGACTTTTGATTTTTCCACTGAGATACCAAGAACTCTCTCAATCTGGGCCTGACGGAGCTTGACCGTTCTGGCTTTCGGCAGACTTTCTTTATTCAGCTCATTGGTTACAGGCCCTACCTCACCTCCCGCGATTTCTTGAAGCAACTGAATTGCTCTAGCCAACGCTAGTTCTTGGCCTTCCCAATCTACTCCTCGCTCAAATCTATGAGAAGCATCAGTAGACAAGCCGTGGGCTCTGGCTTTCCCTGACAAAGAGATGGGGAGAAAAAAGGCACTTTCTAAGAAAACGCTCCCAGTACTTGCTGAAACAGAAGTCCTCTGTCCTCCC
>CAJWLI010000116.1 GCA_913043075.1 uncultured Gammaproteobacteria bacterium | reverse complement strand
TCCTCTCTAGTATTTAACTAAAAGTCCTTTTGAACCGGAATATATTTACCGAGGATGAGTCCTAACCTTCTAACATCTTTTTGAGTTCTTTTTGTCTGCGCCTTTCGCCAGCTATATAACGGATGTAGTTACGAGTTTGTTTTTTCTTCTTTTTATCTAATCTCGCAGCTTCTCTAAATGACTTTGTAGCTGAATCCCAGCGCTCTAACTGCATCTCGGAGATTCCTTTCCAAAACGCACAGTCAGCGGGCTTCTTCAACTTGCCCTTTCGCTGAGCTTCGCGGTATGCCTTAATCGCCTCTTGATGACGATCCTCCTGCGCTAAAGTCTGTGCCAATCTGAAAGCAACCTCTCCGTCTTTCGCAAATCGAGAAGCACTCTTCCAAGCACCGATAGCCGAGTCCGTTTCTTGAGCCATAGTGTAAGCAGTAGCAAGCAACTTCAGGTTCTTCTCATTAGATTCTAGTATCTCCGTTTTCAATCCTTTTTCTAGAACCTGACTGGCTTCAAAAGGGTTGTCCGCTCCCATAAGCCTTTGAGATAGCATCACTATCTCGGTCTCTTTTTCTAAGAAGCCCTGGACGTAAGCAGCGTGATAGGCTGAGAGAGCCGAATCATCCCTCCCCTTTTCTCCGTACATTCCTGCTAACTGCAACCAATATCTTTTCTTGGGATAGCTTGTTATTAATTTCTCTAACACTCTTATCACGTTATCAATGTCTTCTAAAGAGTAGTAGTTAACCACTTGGAGTTCTAACCAACTCTCCTTCATTGTTCTCTCTTGCGCTACAGCAATCTCCTCAGTGAGAAGCCCCTGCCTCAAGGACTCTCTGTTGTCTTCTAATTGGTAATAAGCTATCGCTTTGAAGTGAGTAACATCAGCATCTGGAGAGAGGTTTACCTCTTGCCAGCGATTGATAAAGTCAATGGACCTTCTGTAGTTTCCCTCAGAAAGGTGCAACTGAAAAAGAGCTCTAAGAGCGTTCAACTCTAGCGCGAGAGTGATGGGTGATTGCTTTAGGATCTGCTCATAAGCATCCATGGTGCGCGGAGTGTCTTCAAGCGTGTAATAAGCAAACGCCAGTGTGTTCCAGATCTGCGCCGTCTCGTAACTATTCACCCCTTTTTGGGTAAGCGCTTTCTGGAGCATTCTCACCGCATCCGCAGGAGTACCTTTAGGAACTGGTGCCGGTTCCCCTTCCTCACGAGGCACAGACTCTGGGTCTATCATTATCTGTGCTTCGGACAAAAGCTTGTAAGTTTTTTCTCTAAGCGCAGGAACCCTTCGAGTCTTGCGCTTTTTTTCTTCAGCATGAACAGCTTCGCTGAAACTTATTGGGCCTCCAACCATGTCAAGAACAACTGGAGAGCTGAAGACGAGAGCGCATACTAATATTTTTCTTATTCTTTTCACGTTTTGTTTCCTAATCATCTACGAGTTCAAAGGTGATTTTATTTTGAACCCCGGCTGTCGCAACCGGATTCCCGTCTATCACTTTTGGCTTGTACTTGAATTTTGCTGCTGCTTTTTTTGCTGCAGAATCAAAAACACCGTTTGGCTTATCGAAACACTCACCCTCGTTCCTAGCGCTCTTGATCCACCCACAGTTTGATACCACCATGGGATCTATTACAGTACCAAGTTCTGTGACAGTAAATTCTACAATTACCCAACCAGTCATGCCTCTGCTAAGAGCCCTTCTCGGATATTGTGGCTGAACCTTTACGATTGGCAAATACTCCCCATCGCTTATGCCGAAACCTCCACCGCCAATATTTAAACCAACGTTCATATTCATATTGGCCATAGAGAAGGCCTGTTTATCGACATTTACATCGAAATCTTTGGGAGGAGTTTCAGGTGGAGGTTCGTCCGGAGGAGGTGGCTTTTTTGGTTTTCTCTGTTTTGTTTGCAAGTCTTGGTCCTGCTTAATTCTCACAAAATCGACTAGGTTGCCAATCTTGTCTTCACTCAGTGCGCTGTCTGCCCCCTGAATCAGTGCCTGCATAAGGTAAAACAACCCCAACGTCACAAAAAGACCTACTACCGCAGATAAGCTAAATCGTTTTGCCATTCTTCTCTACTTCTCCTCGCTCGCCACAGCTACCTGGTTAATACCTATGTTTCTTGCAGCCTCCATTATAGCTAACACCTTCTCAACCTTTGAGTCGCTATCAGCTTGAATCACTAGCCCCCCTTTTGGGTTCTCAGCATGAAGACGCTCCATCATCGGCCTAACGTTCCTTATATCGACACGCTTTTTATCAATCCAAATCCCGTTGTCGGGCGCCACACCAACTAATAGGGACACAGTCTTTTTAAGCTCTGCTGTCTTTGTGTCCGGCCGATTGACTTCTACGCCGGTCTCTTTGATAAATGTTGCTGTGACTATAAAAAAAATAAGCATAATGAAAACGACATCCAACATAGGTGTTAGATCTGCTACTTTTTCTTCTTCTTGCTGCATCGGTCTTCGCATGCGCTTTTCCTATCTAATCAATTATTGTTCCATCGAAAGACTATCTTCCATTAGGCTCTCTTCAGTTGCTACCCGGGAACTTAGAAAAGTATTGGCCAAAACCCCGGACAAAGTGGCGACCATGCCTGACATCGTTGGGATTGTAGCCGCGGAGACGCCGGCAGCCATAGATCTCGCGTTTCCCCCTGAATAGGTCATCGCTTCAAAAACCTGTACCATTCCAGTAACAGTTCCCAGAAGCCCCAACAGCGGGAGCAAGGAGATAAGCGTCTTGATAAACGACATGTTTTGGGAAAGCCTTAGGCTTACCTCAGATATAAGCCTTTGACGCATCATCTGAGCATTCCACGAAGTTATGTCTCCTCTTTTTTGCCAGTACGCGACCGCTTCCCTTACGTCCTCTTTATGCTCTGTGCGGATAAACCACACCCTCTCAAAAATTAAAGCCCACATAAAGAACGTGGCTGCAGCGATCAAGTACAATACGTTTCCGCCGGCTTCTAGAAAGGTTCGAATCGCTATAAAAATTTCCATCTTTAGCTGCTCGAACTTTCTGCGTGCTGAGCAACCATGCCTGCACTTTGCTCAGTAAGTACGTGAAGTATCCCTTTTGCCCTTGAATCCACAATGGAGTGCAGAAGCACCGTTGGTATCGCCACAGTTAAACCAAGAACGGTTGTAATAAGCGCTTGAGAAATACCTCCAGCCATTGTCTTTGGATCTCCTGTCCCGAACAAAGTGATCGCCTGGAAGGTTACAATCATTCCAATCACCGTTCCAAGCAAGCCCAGCAACGGAGCCACCATTGAGATTATTTTAATAAAAGCTATACGAGCGTTTATAAGAGGTTGCTCTTTTAGGATCGCCTCATCTAATTTTAGCTGGAGCGTTTCAGCGTCCACGCCTTTATTCTTCGAATAGACCTGCAGGACTCGTCCTAAAGGGTTGCCGGCGTCCGCTGAGCCTAGATTTTGAGATTGTGTCTTTACCCTGCTGCCAACACGGCTAAGTGTCACTAATCTTTCTGCCGCAAGCACCAGAGCAATTAGACCAAGAAAAATAATTACATAGCCTGGTGTGCCGCCTTGCTGGACTCTCTCAGTAATTGAGGGCACCTGAACCTGCAGCGCCAGGAGTTGGCCCCTTGTGGGATCCAAGGCAAACTGAACGAAACCCGAATCTGAGTCCTGCAAATCGTCCGCCGATGAAACAAATCTGCCAGCCGGCTGCCGCGGCAATTCAGCTACAATTTCATTTTCTATGTCGTAAGTTACATATTCACCGTCACTGACAAGATTAAATGAACCTACGCGGACCACTTCTTGCTGGACCTCTTCCCCGTCAACCTTTACAACTGTGGTATCAAATCTTGTTACTTTAGAGCTTTCGGTCATTTCTCTTTGCAGCTCGAACCACAACCTTTCGATTTCTTCAATCGTCGCGAGCTTTGTGCTCTTACCCATGGACTGAGCAAATTCTCCAAGCCATTCCCCTCTTCCAGGTAACTGTGAAGAAACTATAGAGCCTTCGAAAACCCCTTGAGTGTCTCCAGAAACCTGCTGAAGCACTCCAAAGAGTTCTCTCAGTGAGCCAAGCCGCTTTGAAAGGATTTCCTCTTGGGCTGCAATTTTCTCTTCATTTCGCTCAAAGATCTTTTCTAATCTAGAGGCCTCCGCCTCCTCTTCCGCTTGCCATCGCTCAGCTTTTCGAACTTCGCCCGCTTGACGCGCTCGATCAGCCAAGAACTGCTTTTCTCTATCGCTGTTAACCTTAGAATTTACTACTTTACCTTCCTTGACAAGCTCAAGCAGCTCCACAAGGGATTTTGCTGGAATCTCTTCCTCTTCTGCTTGAACCAGAAAAGACAAGCAGGCCAAACTTATCAAAATTAATGTACGAAAAAATTTCATTTTTTATTCTCCTGGAGCTCTAACCGGAAGCAAAACTAGGTCCGCGGTTTGGGTTTTTCTCGCTATTCTTAAACCATCCCGCACCCCACGTCGGTAGCTATCATCGAGGGTCACCCATTCGCGCGAATTGTTATCCCAAACCCCGGTAACTTCGCCATCAGGGGTTTGAAAAACTAAAGCCACACGCCCCCATTTGAGCATATCTACCTGTCGTTTCACGCCATCTAGTTCAATTGTATCCGCATAAGCCTCGATCGTGGTCCCGTAAGTGTTTTCGACTTGATAAGCTTGAAGAACCTGACTGAATTTCTCCGCTACAGATACGTCTGCTCGATCGAGCGTGTCTTTTAGGAACGCTAGTCGCTCTTCCCTCTCGGACAAAAGAAACGGAATATCAAGAGATATAAAGGTATCCAGATTCTCAATCATTCGTTCGATTAGAGGCCCAATTGACCTTTGGATGACAGTGACATTGGTAATGGATTTTGCCAACTCGCCTAATTCATCCTCTTGGTTTTTTATCAAACGTCGTTGTTGAGCGTTGTATACCCTCAATCCATCTACCACTTTCATGACAGTTTTGTATTGCTGAAGGAGATCTCTTGTCTGCTCGGTGACGCCGTCGATCTTCGCTTGAGATTTTGCCCCGTCCACTGTGGTCGATGATCGAACACCTAGAACGTCATCAAGAGACGCTGCATTAAGTTGCCCCCCTCCGATGAAGGACAATACGAACAATCCCAGTGTCACCCGAATAAGTGTCTTTTGGTGCTTTTTCATGATATTCCCTGCTGGAGTTTATTGCTTTTCCTATTAATATTTTTATTCCGGAAGGCCGAGCGCAGAATATCTTATCGCCAAACGATTCCGTGGTCGACAGCTTGATAAAGCAAGGGTCAATTGTCAAGCGAACTGGGCGCTTATTCTCCCTGCTAAAGAGTCTTTTAAAATGTCAAGAG
>CAJWLI010000115.1 GCA_913043075.1 uncultured Gammaproteobacteria bacterium | reverse complement strand
GTATTAAACCCCTGTCCAGCATCTAAGCCAGCGGTAAATGCGCCAAACATTAATTGGAATCCCATGATTACAGCTAACCCCAAAACGAGATTTCGAAGCGACGGCTTAACTGAGACCGGCTCAATCTCTAGCATGTCTAAGATCAACCAAAGGATAAACCCAAGTATAAAGATCGCTAAAAGCAGATGAGCAGCCAGTCTGAAATGACTCACGTGAGGAATATCTATTAGGCCGCTTTGCACCATATACCATCCCATCAGACCCTGACAGCCGCCAAGTCCCAATGCGATCCACAATCTCGAACGCCACCTCTTCTCTATTCTGCCTCTAATTAAAAAATACAAGAACGGCACAAAGAAAAGCACGCCTATCAATCTTCCCAATACGCGATGGCCGTACTCCCAATAGAATATGGTTTTAAAAGCTTCCAGGGTCATGCCCTGATTGAGTTTCTGATACTCGGGGAATTGCTTATAACTTTCGAACAGGCTTGACCAATCCGAATGAGAGAGTGGAGGGATAACTCCCATTATGGGGCGCCAATCTACCATAGAGAGCCCACTCTGAGTAAGCCTTGTAGCTCCACCAACTATGATCATTATTAATATAGCTGCCGAAACTAGAGCCAACCAATAAACTAAATGGAGATTTGTTGTCTTCATTTTGCCTGCCATTAATTTTGAGCTCGACTCTACCACGCTATCAAAATGTTTCCATATCCCAAACGTTTACTTTTCCTAGAAAAAATCTGTTTTTTTTAAAGTTTCGGGACAAGCGAAATTTTGCTACTAGGAATTCCAGGCTAGTTTCTCTACCATAAGGCCAAATAAGAGTGTATGTCCGTTCAGGAGCCGAAAATATTATGAAAAGTATCGCCGAATTTCGAGAAGACACAAGAGACTGGCTTGAAGCAAATTGCCCTCAGGAGATGCGTAATCTCTCTTTTCACTGGGAAGACGCCCATCTCGTATACAGCAAACCTGAAGCTGGTGTGTGGCTTGAAAAAATGGCAGAGAAAGGTTGGGTTGCACCGACATGGCCAAGGGAGTTTGGAGGTGGGGGATTGGATTCCGAGCACGCCCAGGTCCTTTCAGAGGAAATGAAGCGAATCAAGGCCACAGCCCCCTCTTCGGGCATGGGCCTCACAATGATCGGGCCAACATTGCTAGAATTTGGATCTGAAGAACAGAAACAACGACATATCCCCAAAATTTGCGACGGCAGCGTCCGTTGGTGCCAAGGTTATAGCGAGCCGGGGGCCGGCTCAGATCTTGCTGCTCTCCAAACAAAAGCGGTTATTGAAGGCGACGAGTTTGTAATAAACGGTCAGAAAATCTGGACCTCGGGAGCGCAATATGCGGACTGGATGTTCGCGTTAGTGAGAACGGATGCAGAAGCCAATAAACATGAGGGCATCAGTTTTGTTCTTTTCGACATGAACCAACCAGGCGTTACGATCAAGCCCATAAAGTTAATCTCAGGGTCATCTCCTTTTTGCGAGACATTTTTAGACAACGTGAAGGCCAGAAGAGATGACTTAGTTGGCGAAATGAACAAAGGCTGGTCGATAGGCAAAAGGCTTTTGCAATACGAGAGATCCGGAATTGGAGGTTTAGCCGGAGCTTCAAAGAAAAAAGATAAAAAGGTACAGAAGAATGAGTTAGCGGTTCTCGCAAAGAAATACTCAGGGGAGGATGACGGATTGATTGCGGAGAAATCTCGCAGAGATCAGGTGCTTGTCCACTCGATGCGTGAGCGAGCGTTTCAGCTAACTGCTAGAAGAGTGAGCCAAGAGAATTCCTCGGGGAAGACTCCCGGCCCGACCACCTCGATCTTCAAGCTCGTCGGAGCAAATTTGGCGAGAGACTTTACTGAGATTAAATCTGACTTGATGGGAATCAAAGGAATCGGCTGGGAAGGAGACGGTTTTTCTGAGCGAGAGATAGAAAGCACGCGATCGTGGTTAAACACGCGCGCAGTTACTATCTACGGCGGCACTAACGAAGTCCAGATGAATATTATAGCAAAACGCGTTCTTGGGCTGCCAGATTAAAACTTAAAAATCGTTCGAGTCACAACTGGGAACGCAATCGAGAGCGCAAAAGACATACACGATCGTCATCCTCTTTAGACTATAGGTGCTTCCTAAAGCTAGCACAAAAGCCCTGCGGGTTTCTTAGCACAGACTGTTGGCGTTCCAGAAAAATAACAAGAACTAAGATATTAAATGGCCACACTAGACGATGATCTGCCACAGGAAAACGTGAAATCTGTTTTCGCATCGCTAAGGGTAAATGATTACAAGTACCTTTCGATCGGCTTGTTAGGATCAGCCTTTGCTCTAAATATGCAACTAATTGCTCAAGGTTGGATGGTCTATGAAATGACTTCCTCAGCAATGAAGTTAACCTGGGTGACGCTCTCTTTTATGATTCCACAAGTTGTTTTCTCACTGTTGGGCGGAGTTTTAGCTGATCGATTTGCCAAAAAACCCATTATAGGTTGGGCACCATTTATAAATGGTCTTGCTACCTTAGTTATGGCCTTAATAATATTTTCAGGCAAAGCAGATTTCTCAGCTTTTCTAGTGATTGGATTCTTGAATGGAACAGTGCTAGCGTTATCAATGCCAGCGCGGACCGCTTTTATTCCCGAGCTTGTTGGAGAGGAGCTTATTTTCAACGCCATGGCATTCAATAGCGCCTGCTGGAACCTCGCAAGAATAGTAGGGCCAGCTGCTGCGGGATTTATCATTGCTATTTTCGCCGAGGGAAACACTACCTCAGGCTTTGGCGTGGGACTAGTCTACGTGATTCTTTCCCTGCTTTATTTTGTTTCCGCATTGTCTGTCCTTTATATTTCTCACCCTGGACGGCCAGTACAGATACAAAAAAAAAGCGCCTTAAAAGATACGCAAGAAGCCCTAAGATACGTGGCCAACTCGCCAATCGTTGGAGGCTTAATACTATTGTCAATACTCCCCTTCCTTTTTGGCCTTAGCATAAATACTTTGCTTCCCGCATTTTCAACGGACGTTTTAAAGGGAGGTCCAGACGATCTTGGTCTTCTAATGACAGGTATGGGGTTTGGAGCAATCATCGGATCTCTGGCACTAGCCAAAATGAGCTCAGTCACGAAAAAAGGCTTTTGGATCATTGGAACCGGTGCCCTTTGGGGAGGGCTTGTAGCAATTTTTTCAATTACTAACGACTATCTTATCTCAACCATTGTCATAGGCTGTATTGGATTTGTTTCTGCAATCAATATGTCGATGAACAGATCAGTCATGCAACTTCAAGTTGCGCAAAGCATGAGAGGCAGGATAATGAGTGTTGATATGATGTCTCACGGACTGATGCCCCTAGGGATTTTGCCGATCGGTTATATAGCTGAAACAATAAGTGTGCAAGCCGGCCTGTTCACGAGCGGAATCGCTTTATTACTTTTGACATTAATATTTGGTGCTCTGATGCCGCAGGTAAGAAAAATTAATTTAGGATACAAATAAAATGCTTCAGATTATAAGTTTTTTTTGGCGATTGTGCCTGCTAAAAGAGGCTCCATCCAAAGTACCTAATTCAACATTTGCGGCGCTAGCAACGTTTACGATTTATCTAATAATCGCTTTTGCTATTCTTTTAAATACCCGCCCCGAGCAATCTTTTCTGAAAATTTTCTCCTCTACGATTATCGGGATTACTATCCAGCTATCGTTAACGTACGTGCTACTCAAGTTCAAAAATCGAGAATACACTTATATTCCCGCTGTATGTTCCCTTTTAGGCACAAATGCAATCATGCTCCTGATACTCTTCCCCTTCAATCTAACGCTTCTTTATGCTGAAAATTCAAATCTTCTTATATTTGCAAACTCATTTAGTCTTGTTTGTTTGGGCTGGTGGCTAGCCATTGCTGGTTTCATATATCATAAATCTGCTGATGTGAGCATGGTTCAAGGATCCTGCTTAGCGCTTCTCATAGAAATAATAAGCGTTCTCACAGCGACCAAGTTTTCAATAAACTAAGTATGCGCATCCATATTCTGGGTATTTGTGGAACATTGATGGGAAGCATCGCTTGCCTAGCAAGAGAACTGGGACACGTGGTTTCGGGGACCGACCAAAACATCTACCCACCTATGAGCCATCAGTTACAAGATTTAGGGATCTCTTTAGATCAAGGCTACAAAACAACTTCCATTCCAAAAAAGACTGATCTAGTGGTTATTGGCAATGCAAATATTTCTAGGGGGAACCCGGCACTTGAATTTGTGCTCGAAAATGGAGTTCCTTTCATGTCTGGAGCTGAATGGCTTTATCGATCTGTTCTGTGTGATCGGTGGGTGGTCGCTGTTGCTGGCACACATGGAAAAACTACCACAACATCAATGATCGCTTGGATCCTTGAAGAAGCTGGATTAGAGCCTGGCTTTTTGATTGGAGGCCTGCCTAAAAACTTCCCTGCTTCTGCGCGAATTGGCAAAGGGCCTTTTTTTGTGATTGAAGCTGACGAATACGACACTTCTTATTTTGATCGAAGATCCAAGTTCCTGCATTACCGTCCTAAAACTCTTGTCTTAAATAACTTAGAATTCGACCATTCAGATATCTTTGTTGATCTAGAACAAATAAAAGAACAATTCCACCTGCTGCTTAGAACAGTTCCACAACATGGATTAATAATATACCCCGAGACAGACCAGCATCTACAAGAGGTTGTCTCCCGGGGATGCTGGTCTGAGAAGCAGCAGATAATAAATGAGACTTTCTCGGGAGATCTTAATACACAGAAAGACAGTATAAGAATTTCTTGGGAAGAAAAAGATCCAATTGAATTTACATGGTCGCTTATGGGTGATCACAATATTAATAATGCACTTTCAGCAATTGCTGCAGCTCAGCATGTTGGCGTGCCGGTAGAATTTTCGTGTCAAGCTCTGGAACGTTTCGAGGGCGTCAAGAGACGAATGGAGATGATATTTGAAAATCAAAATGTAATCCTCTACGAGGACTTCGCGCACCATCCAACGGCTATAGAATCGACTCTTCGGGGTTTGCGTGAATTAGCTCCGAGAGATTTTATCTTAACAGTCATCGAACCAGCTTCTCACACTATGCGAAGTGGATACCATAAACAAACGTTATCGAAGAGCGCGCAAACAGCTGACCATGTTCTTTGGTATAAACCTGAATCAATTTCATGGGACATGGCTATTTTAGAAAACGAAAAGGCTGAGATTATCTCGGATTTAAAAACACTAAGAAAAAATATTTTGCGAAGAATAGAAAAAGAAAAAGAGAAAATCAGGGTAGTTATAATGAGCAACTCAGGGTTTTCCGGCCTTTGTAATGACTTAGTGACGGCACTCACC
>CAJWLI010000114.1 GCA_913043075.1 uncultured Gammaproteobacteria bacterium | reverse complement strand
GTTGGCCCAGAATCTTTGTTCCAGAGCAATCACAAATAAGCCTTAAGCATGGCAAAACTATTTCTGTTGAAAGTTTGGCCCCCTCGGGGCTTGTAACTATCTATTCTGAAAATTCAAACCGACCGGCGGAATTTCTTGGAATTGGCGAGTTTCGCGCTAATGGGCGCTTGTCGCCTAAAAAAATGTTGATAAATTAGAGATTTTTCAAGGTTTTAAATGATGCAGGTTCTAAGAAAGCTCTTGATAACGTATACTCCTGCCCAAATTATCGATTTGTAAAAATACGAATCCGTGGTTTGAGAAAAGGGTCTGTAAATATGCGCGGATCGGCAAACACGGAACAATAAAAATAGGCATATTTAGGAGAATTAAGTTATGGCATTAAGTGTTGAGAAAAAATCTGAAATTGTGAGGGAGTTCGGAAAGTCTGAAAATGATACCGGTTCTCCAGAAGTTCAAATTGCCCTTCTCTCTGCAAATATCGAGGAACTTCAAATCCATTTCAAGGATCATTCAAATGATCACCACTCACGAGTAGGCTTGTTACGGATGGTCAGCCAAAGAAGGAAACTTTTGAACTATTTGAAACAAAAAAGTCTAGAGAACTATGGGGCGCTTATTAAGAAACTAGGTTTGCGTCGATAAAATTTATGTCGGCATGAAGTTCAAGCCGATGATGGAGAATAATGTGAGTTATATAAGTAAAAAGTTTAAGTATGGTGAACAAGAGGTATTGCTTGAAACCGGAAAAATCGCCAGGCAGGCAACAGCTTCAGTTTTGGTCACTATTGAAGATACAAGTGTTTTGGTAGCAGTTGTTGGCAGGAAGGATGCGAAACCGGGACAAGATTTCTTTCCGTTAACTGTGAACTACGAGGAAAAAACCTATGCGGCGGGAAAGATTCCTGGAGGATTTTTCAAGAGAGAGGGGCGGCCCTCGGAAAAAGAAACTCTTACATCTAGGTTGATTGATCGGCCGATAAGGCCCCTGTTTCCTAAAGGTTTTATGAACGAGGTGCAGGTAACTTGTCAGGTTGTTTCTGCAAACAAGAATATTGATCCTGATATTCCTGCACTTATAGGAGTTTCGGCAGCTCTGAGTATTTCAGGGATTCCGTTTGCGGGGCCAGTAGGTGCAGCTAGGGTAGGCTTTTCGCCTGACGGTTATATTTTAAACCCTGGACGTGATGTGATGGATTCTTCTGATTTAGATATGGTAGTGGCAGGGACAGAATCGGCCGTGTTGATGGTCGAGTCAGAAGCCAACGAACTTACAGAGGATCAGATGCTTGGAGCCGTCTTGTTCGCTCACCAAGAAATGCAAGTTGTCATAAGTGCGATTGAAGAATTCAAAGATGCTGTAGGAAATCAAGATTGGTCATGGGAAAAACCTGAAGTTGATAATTCCCTTCAAGAATCCTTAGAGAATTCTTTTTCCGAGGGAATCGAAGAATCATATAAGATCGTGGATAAGCAAGAGCGTCAAGAATCCTTAGGTCGTTTGCGCGAAATGGCAAAAGAGCAACTAATTACAGAAGTTTTTGAAGAGGAGGATGTCCTTAATGTCTTCGCGTCACTAGAGAAGAGAATTGTTCGGAAATCTATTGTCGAGGGGAATCCCCGCATTGATGGGAGAGACAATCGAACAGTAAGGAAAATAGAGGTTGAAGTGGGCGTTCTATCGAAAGCGCATGGTTCCGCTTTGTTTACTCGCGGAGAAACGCAAGCCCTTGTATCAACTACTTTGGGATCCACGCGAGATGCCGCAATAATAGACGCGCTTCATGGCTCTTATCGAGACAATTTTTTTCTGCATTATAATTTTCCGCACTATAGTGTTGGAGAGACGGGTTTCTCGGGGGGGCCTAAACGCAGAGAAATTGGTCATGGGCGGCTAGCTCGACGCGGCATCACCGCTGTGCTTCCGGCTACTGAAGAATGGCCATATACGACAAGAGTTGTCTCCGAAATTACGGAATCAAATGGTTCTTCTTCTATGGCTAGCGTTTGTGGGGCGAGCTTATCGTTAATGGATGCTGGCGTCCCTCTTAAAGCTCCCGTTGCAGGGGTTGCTATGGGTTTGGTTCTTGAAGAAAGTGGTTTCGCAGTTTTAACTGATATTTTAGGTGACGAAGATCATCTGGGCGATATGGATTTTAAAGTTGCTGGAACAGAGGCAGGTGTAACCGCTCTCCAGATGGATATTAAAATTCAAGGGATTACAGAAGAAATAATGGAGACTGCATTAGATCAGGCTAGAGAGGCAAGGCTCCATATTCTTGAAGAGATGAATAAGGTGATAGGTAGATCCAGGGCAGAGGTCTCGGAGAACGCGCCCGCCATGGTCACCATAAAAGTCGAACCTGAAAAGGTTCGGGATGTAATAGGCAAAGGTGGATCTACGATTAGATCGATTACAGAAGAGAGCGGTGCCTCGATAGAGATCGAGGATGATGGTTCCATTATAATCTTTGGAGAAAATCTGGAATCTCGAGATGCGGCGGTCGCTTCAATAGAAGCTATCACAGCTGAAGCGGAAGTAGGACAAATTTATACAGGAAAGGTAGCAAAAATAGCTGATTTCGGAGCATTCGTTAATATTCTGCCAGGCAAAGATGGATTAGTTCACATATCTCAAATAGCAGAGGAAAGGGTCGAAAAAGTCACTGATTATCTATCTGAAGGACAAGAAGTCAAAGTTAAAGTGCTTGATGTGGACCGGGGAAGAATTAAGTTGTCGATGAAGGACGTCAGTGACGAAGATGCTATCGCTCCTGAAAATCCAGAAGACGATGAAGAGTAGATAAGACAGCCCCTTAATCTCCTTGCTTGACCCTATTTGAGATCAGCTCGTCTACTGCGGTTGGATCGGCCAAGGTGCTAGTATCGCCTAACTGCTGAAGCTCTCCTTCCGCTATTTTTCTTAAAATCCGACGCATGATTTTTCCGGAACGAGTTTTAGGTAAATTGGGAGCCCACTGGATAAGATCTGGCTTCGCTATTGGGCCTATTTTTTCCATTACCAATGCTTTGAGTTCCTCTATTATAGTTTGTTCCCCGCTATAACCTTGCATTAGAGTGACATAGGCGTAGATTCCTTGTCCCTTGACGGGGTGAGGGAAACCAACTACTGCAGCTTCAGCTACAAGCTCGTGTTCTACTAAAGCACTTTCTACTTCCGCAGTACCAAGTCTATGCCCAGAAATATTCAAAACATCATCTACTCTGCCGGTGATCCAGAAGTATCCTTCTTCATCCCGCCTAGCTCCATCTCCCGTAAAGTAATAGCCCTCATAGGTAGAAAAATAGGTTTCCACTAATCGTCTATGATCTCCCCAAATAGTCCGTATTTGACCTGGCCAAGAATTTTTAATGACTAGATCACCAGAGCCTTCTCCAATAATTTCGTTTCCTTCACCATCAACTATGGCAGGCTCTATTCCAAAAAAAGGTTTGGTTGCTGAGCCGGGCTTCAAAGGGGTAGCTCCAGGAAGAGGGGCTATCATAATGCCCCCAGTTTCGGTTTGCCACCAAGTATCCACGATCGGGCATTTGCTCTCTCCAACTACTTTGTAATACCACTCCCAAGCTTCAGGATTTATAGGTTCTCCTACGCTGCCTAAAATGCGAAGGCTTTCTCTAGAGGTTCTGGTTACAAAATCATCGCCCAAACCCATCAGAGATCTTATTGCCGTAGGTGCCGTGTAAAAAATATTCACCTTGTGCTTATCTATAACATTCCAGAAACGAGAGCTATCAGGGTAAGTAGGTACTCCTTCAAAAATAAGCGTTTTAGCTCCATTAGCGAGAGGACCATAGACGATATAACTGTGCCCAGTTATCCATCCAACATCGGCCGTGCACCAGAATAGCTCACCGTCTTTGTAGTCGAAAACATATTTATGCGACATGGCCGTGTGCAGCAGATATCCTGCTGTGGAGTGAAGAACGCCTTTCGGCTTTCCGGTTGAGCCAGAAGTATAGAGAATGAAAAGAGGGTCTTCACTATCCATAGGTTCAATAAAACATTCTGTGCTCTCCCTCTCAATGGCCTCGTGATACCAAATATCTCGGCTTTCTTCCCAAGAAGGAAGGACATCAGTTCTTTTTACAACGAGAACACGTTTTACGTTGGCACACTCAATGAGCGCTTGGTCAACATTTTTTTTAAGGGGAACAATTTTCCCTCCTCTTTTCCCTTCATTAGCAGTAATAACCGCGCAGCAGTCGGCATCTAAAATTCGGTCCCTAAGAGCGCTGGGTGAAAACCCTCCAAAAACTACCGAGTGGATAGCACCTATTCTAGAGCAAGCAAGCATTGCGAAAGCTGCTTCTGGAATCATAGGCATATAGATGCAGACTCTATCTCCCTTTCTTATTCCATTAGTTTTTAAAGCATTCGCGAGTTTGCATATTTCTTTGTGAAGTTCGCTGTAAGTAATATTTCTTGAGTCTTCTAGCTCATCGCCTTCCCAAACAATCGCTGTCTCATTTCCTCTGTCCTCGAGGTGCCTATCAACGCAATTGAAAGACACGTTAAGCTTTCCTCCAATGAACCATTCTGTTTTACCGTTTTTAAATTCGTTTTTATGAACCGTCTTCCATGGAGTTATCCAAGATATAAATTTTTTGCCTTGTTCTCCCCAAAATTTTTTTGGATCTTCTAAGGACTCTTGGTACATGGCTTCATGCTTTTCCTGATCGATCGATGCATCTTTTGAAATATTGATTGGAACAGGGTAAGAGAAATCTTTTTTCATTTTAGCCTCAACGCTTGAGTGGTTTAAGTTGGAGTACTGAAAATAAGTTACAAATTTTATTCGCCCCCGTGATGACTCTATTTCCTAAATCCAGAAGTATGGTTTTTTTTCCTAGGGGACTTTTGCAAATTCTGTCTCTTTTCATCTGATGCAGCCTGATAAGCTGTCCACCAATCCCCCAGATCCCCCGTTTTTTCGCCCGCGGCTTCTCTTATCAAAAGAAAATCGTATGAGGCTCGAAATCTTTTGTGTTGTAGAGTTCGAAAAGGCTTTTTACCGGAACGAGAGTTTAGACGAAATTGGAGAAACCAGATATCTTTAATAGGAGTTGAAAAACGCCTTGGAATAGATGTAATAAGTTGTTGTTTCGAAAGAACGCTTGAAGCTGCCTCATTCGAAGCATCATAGTTGTTTAAGCCCAGTTCTTTAATGTTTCTGCTTCTCTCGGCTAAGAATGGATACCATAGAATTGAAGCATATATAAAAGCTGGTGTTATTGGCATATCCTTAAGAACTCTCTGATCGGTGCTTTCAAGAGCTTTTCTTATTAAAAGCTCCAGATTAGATTCTTTTAAAGGGGATCCGTTATAGGGAAATATCCATTTATATACGTCAAGTTCTTTTAGTTTAAGAAAAACCCGCGCG
>CAJWLI010000113.1 GCA_913043075.1 uncultured Gammaproteobacteria bacterium | reverse complement strand
AAGTCCGCCGACGCTCATGAAGGAGTGCAATCTTTTCTTGAAAAGAGGCCTGCTGAGTTCAAAGATAAAGTGTCAGAGGACATGCCTGAATTTTTTCCATGGTGGGAGAAGAGACAATTCAAATAAGAAATATCAAAGAGCTACTAAGACCCGCCAAACAAGCTGGACGACCATGCATCATATTGAGTTGATCTTTGTAAAAGCGTGGGCGGAAATCAAATCCGAAGTTAGCAGAGCGTATATAGGATTTGTCTGGTGGTTTTTAGAGCCTCTTTTATATATGGGTGCTTTTTACCTGTTGTTTGGTATCGGGCTCCGTCAGGGGGGAGATAACTTTTTGTACTTCTTGCTTTGCGGATTAGTGCCCTGGAAATGGTTTTCAAGCACCCTGAACAGCGGAAGCAGATCCATCGTTGCAAACGCTGGGCTAATTAACCAGGTCTACCTACCGAAATATATATTTCCGCTAATTGTGGTTGTTATAAATACTTTTAAATTCACTTTAGTTTTTCCTGTGCTTCTGCTTCTTCTCGTCGCATCAGGTTTCGAGCCATCTGCTAGCTGGTGGGCCTTGGTAGCAATTTTAATCTCCCAGCTATTATTAGTGACGTCCGGCACTTGTCTGCTCTCGTGCCTGGTTCCATATTTGCCCGATCTACGATACGTCATTGACAATGGTTTGCTGCTATTGATGTTTCTATCAGGAGTATTTTTTAGCATTGATTCGTTGGCCCCAGAGATTAGGAACATATTTTTGCTTAACCCGATAGCTATACTCCTCGAGTGCTACAGAGAAGTACTAATCGAAGGGAAGACACCAAACTACCTTGATTTAGCTTACGTTATATTCATTTCTGTTTTGATCGGAATTAGCGCCCTTTTTATTTTTGGACGCATAGATAGGAAAGTAATCAAAGAGCTTTGAGCGATCAAGAAAAAATCGAGGAAAAAAGAACCATGCAGAAAAGACTGTCTGTCACGCTATTGATTTGAGAATAGACTTACGAAGAGTTTTTAATGCAGAATGGGAGACAAAGAATTATGCAAAGATGGCGATTATGAGCGAGCTGACTGAGTTTAGGAAATCAACCTACCCTAAAGTTGACGACACCTGGGAATCAATTGCACAAGCAGAGATGCCCGAATTTGAACTTAACGAGGCTGTCAAACTTCTTCAGAGCTGGAACCTACATGTCTTTATGAGGAAATCTCCGCCGCCAGGCAGCCCCCGTGAAGGCAACCCTATACTACCGAGCGATATCATTTTTACCGAAAGCCCGAAAACCTGATGTCAGCGACTGTATATGATGCAAAGATTGCCGCGTCGCATGACGGTAGCGCAGAAGTTTTGCTTACAATTAAGCACGAGAACGGAGGACTTACTCAAGTTCCCTTAGATTATTTTGCAATCTCCATGCTAATGGAATCTTGCCAGGCTGAATCAATAGAGGGAATAATAGGCACTAACTGGGATAAGGTGAGAGATGCAATCCAAGCGTCTCACAACCGATGAAAATAAATTAACAAGAGAGGGATCTTAGGCATGCTAGACCTGATAATTAGAAACGGAAAAGTAGTCGATGGCACGGGACTCCCTGCCTATACCGGGGACATAGGCATAAACAATGGAAAAATTGTCATAACAGGAAGTGTCAAAGAATCAGCGAAAGAAGAAATAGATGCCTCCGGATTAGTGGTTTCGCCGGGTTTTATTGACCCTCACACCCACTTCGACGCGCAGTTACTTTGGGATGGTCGGGCAAAGCCCGCAATCGAGCACGGTATAACAACCATTGTTCCAGGCAATTGTTCATTATCTCTAGCGCCTCTGAAATCAGATGACAGAATGAAATTAGTGGGAATGTTTAACCAGATCGAAGAAATGCCGATTAAAGCCTTCAAAGAAGGAGTCCAATGGGATTGGGAAACCTTTGATGAATTCATTAGCCGAATTAAAAAATCTCTTACAATCAATGTTGCACCACTCGTCGGTCATAGCGTCTTAAGACTTTGGGTTATGGGCGATCAATCTGCGATGAGAGAGGCGAATGAAAAAGAAATACAAGATATGCAAACGCTTCTTAGAGAATGCCTATCCTCGGGAGCGATTGGGTTAAGCACTAGCTTCGTTGATGTCGACGAAACCTTAGCGCCTGTACCAAGTCGTTATGCGGACCAAAGAGAGTTGAATGCCCTTTGCGAGGTCCTCAGCGAATCAAACAAAATGCTGCAGGTCGTTCACGAATTTTTTGACGCTGACGTAACAATCGCTCGAGTTGATCAGTTGGCGGATATCAGTTTGCGGCACAAAATACCAACCACCCTGTCTCCTTTGTTTGTAAATACCGAAAACGATCCCGGTGTAAAGCGAGTAATGGAGAGAGTGAAAGAGCAATTTAAACGAGGAGCTAGGGTCTGGCCCCAAGTTCAGACTCGTCCCATTGATATTAGCTTTTGCTTTGAAGTGCCTAGCTTGCTTTTTATAAGGTTACCCTCTTGGTACAAGATTATGAGATTTGGCTCTCATTCTGAAATCATGGAGGAGTTTAAAGATGAAAATAGGCGAGCGAAATTAGTCAAGGAAGCTGCGATGCTCGGGCCCTTTTGGAGTAGTATCACCCTTCGTCAAGTCAACAGCGAAGAAAACAAGGAATTTCTTGGGATGTCGCTCGATGAAATTGCGACTAAGAGAGAAACAACACCTGTGGACGCGATGATTGATCTGTCCTTAGAAGAAAATCTTCAAGCGCATTTTCTTGCAGAGAATATGGGACACACGGATAACGAGATGATAGGAGCATTGATGTCGGATCCCCACGTTCATATAGGGGCAAGTGATGGGGGGGCGCACATCTTATCGTTCTCGACTTATGGCGATACTGGTTATTTATTCAGCCAATTTGTGAGAAATTCTCACGCTATTACACTTGAGGATGCGGTCAAGAAAATCACTCTCGACACCGCATCAATTTGGGGAATGAAAGAAAGGGGTTGCTTGAAGAAAGGGTTTTTAGCCGACATAACTATATTCGAAGAAGATAGAATCGATCGTGGCCACGAATATTACACCGACGATGTTCCAGGAGATGGGCATCGATATATTAGAGATGCTATCGGTATCGACACAGTAATTATCGGCGGATCAATCGCCTACAGAAAGGGGGCTTACACTAACGCAAAAACCGGAAATATTGTAAGCGTAGGCTGAAATGTTAATTAAGCAGAGAAAAGTCCTCACAAATGGAATTCGGTTAAACGTTGCTGAGGCGGGCAAAGGGCCCTTAGTGTTATTTGTCCACGGTTTCCCAGAGTCTTGGTACTCCTGGAGACATCAAATCCCTGCTGTCGCGAGCGCCGGCTACCACGCTGTTGCAATGGATATGAGAGGCTACGGAAAAAGCGATAAGCCATCCGACATAGAGGCTTATAATCAAGTTGAGGTGACAAAAGATGTAATTGGGCTGATTGAAGCGCTGGGTCACTCCTCGGCGGTTGTTTTCGGTCACGATTGGGGAGGGCCGACGGCCTGGAGTTGTGCTTTGAACTATCCCGATCTCGTAAGCGCCGTCGGGGTGCTATCCGTTCCGTTCTCGCCAAGGCCAAAAGATCCCCCACTCAATAGAATGCAAGAAATATTCAAGGGCCTGTTCTTTTACCAATTATATTTTCAGGAACCAGGTGTCGCTGAGGAGGAATGGGAAAAGAATATTAAGGTCAATCTAAGAAAATTTTTCTATTTGGCTTCAGGCAGCTATGAAGGGGCTAGGTCTGTCGCGACGTTATCCGAAAAAAAAGACCTTCTCTCAGATATAGAGGACCCGCTAAGTCTCGGAGCTTGGTGCTCCGAGGATGATCTAGATTTCTATACTAAAGAATTTGAACGAAGCGGTTTTAGAGGGCCTCTTAATTACTACCGCAATCATAACCTGACATGGGAGCTTACGGCAGGAGCCCCAAAGGAAATCCAACAGCCCGCTATGTTTGCAGCGGGGGACAGAGATGGTGTAATCGCACTTGCTAGAGACGCACTAGAAAAAATGCCAAGTTTCGTCAAAGACCTCAGAGTAAATAAACTGATCCCCGGTATCGGTCACTGGACTCAGCAAGAGGCACCTGACGATGTGAATCGTATATTGCTAAACTTCCTAGCATCTCTCTAATGGAGTAAATTTATAAACATGAAGGAAAATATAGGTATTGTTGGTGCAGGGATCTGCGGGCTAAGCTCTGCACTCGCTCTCTCAAAGCACGATAATAGCATCACGATTTATGAGAGAGATTCGGCACCGCCTGCGGGCAGCCCTGATGAAGCTTTCTTTGATTGGTCGAGAAGGGGCGCTGCTCAGTTTCGTCACCCTCACGCATTTCTTGGAGTAATGTGTAATTTGCTGCAAGAAAATTACCCTGAGCTAGTTCAAAAGCTCTGGGAGGCCGGAGCTAGGAAGATTAGCTTTGAAGAAATGGTTCCAGACGAATTAAAAAAGGCTTACGTGCCGCAGCCAGACGACAAACAGATGTGGTTGCTCATGTGCAGGCGAGCGACGATGGAATCGGTCCTACGAAAATATGTAGAAGAAATACCCTCAATTACTATTTTGAGCAAACACGAGGTCGTGGCCCCAGAGTTTGAACTTCGAGGTTCAACCATCAGCCTGCAAGGCCTGCAGGTCAGAGAAAATAGAGGACCGATAAGCTCAGTTAGTCATGATTTAATCGTTGATGCCAGCGGGCGAAACAGCAAGTTTCCCAAGTGGCTAGGCGATCTTGGGGCAACCATCAGCGAAGAGAGAGAGGATGCTGAAATCGTTTACTACACAAAACACTACCAGCTAAAAAACGGTCAGAATGAGCCAGATAGGACTGGAAAAAATCGCGGTGCCGGAGATTTAGGGTATATAAAATATGGGGTTTTTCCCGGGGATAATGGGCATTTTGCGATTATTCTGTGTCTCCCAAATCATGAAACTGAACTGCGTAATGCGGTAAAAGAGCCAGCACTTTTTGATAAAATTTGTGAGGCAATACCGGGCCTAGAGCCATGGGTAAAATCAGGTAAATCCAAGGCTACAACAAACTCATTTGGTTTCGGAAAAATTAACGCAGTTTGGCGCAACTTTGTAAAGAACGATCGCCCCGCTGCTCTAAACTATTTCGCGGTTGGCGATGCGGCGGTTCGAACAAATCCTTTATATGGACGAGGGTGCTCTACCGGGATTGTTCATGCGCATCTTCTAGCAAAGGCTGTTGCCGAAAATAATTCTCCAATCGAACGAGCCTTGATATTTGAACGACTGACTGAAAAAGAGCTCAGACCGATTTATCAAGCTAGTTTGCAAGAGGATAGGCTGGGAAAAAAGAGAGCAAAAGCCAGCCTAGAGGGAGCTAAATTAGAATCTTCGAAAGGACTTAAACAGTGGCTTAGGGCA
>CAJWLI010000112.1 GCA_913043075.1 uncultured Gammaproteobacteria bacterium | reverse complement strand
GTATACCGCAGGCTGGATAAAAAGAGGGCCTAGCGGGGTGATTGGAACAAACAAGACCTGTGCGCAAGAGACGGTTGCCCTAATGTTAGAGGACCTGGGGTCTGGGAAAGTTAATGTGCCTGAGGACCCTTCGATTAGAGGAGCAGAGGCCCTAATTAACGAGAAAGAAGGTGCGGTAGTAACTTATCCCGAATGGCAAAATATTGATCGGTCAGAATTGCAAAGAGGTGAGGCTGAGGGTCGTCCAAGGGTCAAGTATACCGACGTCAATGAAATGATCAGTGTTGCAAAAAGCTAAGAGCGAAGCTGTCTTATATCTTTCGTTCCTGCCCTTCCCAATATTTGTCTCGCAGGATCCGCTTTAAGAGTTTACCCGTGGGATGTCTCGGCAGCTCTCTTTCAAAATCTATCGATTTTGGGACCTTAAAGCCGGCTAAGTGCTCTCTACAGTAGTCGATTATTTCCGTTGCTAAACCATCATTCGCAGAAACTCCCTCAACTAGTTGGATAGCGGCTTTTACTTCCTCTCCGAATTCTTCATTTGGGATGCCAAAGACGGCTGCATCGATGACGGACTCATGATTGATCAGGACGCCTTCAATTTCAGCGGGGTAGATATTTACTCCGCCAGAGATCACCATATCAATTTTCCTGTCACTCATGAAAAGATAGCCGTCATCATCTAGATAACCGATATCTCCAAAAGTAAATAAACCAGGTTCTTTGTGTGCCTCATTGGTTTTTTCCGGGTCATTGTGATACTCAAAATCAGATCCCATAAGGTTTCTTACGTAAAGTTGGCCCGATTCTCCAGCGCTAGCGTTTGTTCCATCTTCCTTGATGACAACAACTTCCATTATGGGTGTTGGTTTCCCAAGCGTTCCTGGTCTAGCTAACCATTCTTCACTGGAAACGGTAGTGACAATGGATCCCTCCGTTGAACCGTAGTATTCACAAATGACTGGTCCCCACCATTCAATCATCTGTTTTTTTATTTGGGGCGGGCAAGGCGCTGCTCCATGCCAGACAACGTTAAGACTCTTCCCCTGGAAGTTTTCTTTTTCTTCTTCATCCAGTCTAAGCATTCGAGTGAACTGGGTGGGAACCAAATGAATATTTGTTATTTGATGATTGTCTATAAGTCGTAAGGTTTCTGCCTCATCAAATTTGTGGCGCATTACTATGCTACTGCCTGCTAGCATTGGTAGAAAGGAAAATGCCCATTGGGCAGAGTGATATATTGGTCCTACTAAGAGAGTTTTCCCTCCCGGCTCAATCGAAAGCATGCCGGAAAGTCCGTCTCCAATCATTTTAAGTGTGCCGACAGGAGTTCCCGTCTGAGAGAGCGCACTTTTGACTCCCTTTGGGTGGCCAGTTGTTCCTGAGGTGTAAAACATTGGACCACCGAGACTCTGATTTTCTGGTTCGTGATTTTTTTCCTCAGACAGAAACTCTTCGTACGTGAAAATATTCCTGTGTTGAGTCGAAATATCGCGCTCAGGGTCTCCCATTACCACGATAGGTGAAATATTCGGAGCGTTTTCAAGACTAATTGTCTGCATGCCCAATTCATAAAAACGGGAATCTATAAGAAACGCTTTGGATGCAGAATTCTCAAGTATGTAGGATATTTCTGAAGCGACAAGATGCCAATTTATCGGGACCAGCAGCCAGCCTCCGTGGGCGGCAGCCGCGAATGCCTCAACATACTCGCGTCTGTTTCCGCTCAGAACGGAAAAGGCATCTCCAGTCTTTAAGCCTTGTCCTCTTAGCGCATGAATTAATTGGTTTACCCGTTCATTAAAATTTTTCCAATCTGTGGACCCAAATTCGTCTGCGACGGCAAGCTTCTCTGAGGAATCGGCCGCAAAAGGTATTAAAAGTTCCGCCATGTTAAAGACTCTAAAAAAAGAATTTAGGATACCCTATTTGGTATTTACGGTTCATCTTTAAGAATAAGAAATTTCTAATTTGATCGAGGAAGAGGTGCGGGATAAGGTTGTAACTTTCCTCGGGAAAAGAATTCTTAGTATAAAATGCGGTGCTCAATAATGAAAAAATGGTTCTATATTCAAATAGCGTGTCTCTTACCCTTGTTGGTTTTTGGAGAACAAACAATTTTGACTGACGCTGGCAGAGAGGTTTTGCTTCGCGACGATGGAAGTTGGGAATATCTTTCAGACGATCGTTTCGGGACTTTAAGTGACGGATCGAGAGTCAGACTAAAACCTGACGGCTCTTGGGAGATTGAACAAGATGAGACGAGGTTCATAACCATCCCCGCGGAGGCTCTGAAGCGAAGCGAGGACACCGTAAAAACTGACAAATTATATTTGGAAATATTTGGGATCACGATTGAATCTCAGCGGGGCAAGAACAGAAAAAACTCGACTCTTCGCACACAAATGTTAGTCGACATTAAAATAGAAACGAGCAGATTTGATCTCTCTGGATTAAATAAAGACTTAATAAAGGTGTCAGACAGTCGCGGAAGGATATATGAAACAAAGCAAATTACCCTTCAGGAAAATATCTCTGACACGGAAAAAGTTGTGAGGATCACTCTGGACGGGGCGCCAAGGTGGTGGGGTATAAAATTCTTCCTCGTAGAATTTGAAAGGGGGTTTCTTGGACACGACCGAAAAATTAGGTTGAAGAAATCAGTAGCAGACGTAACCCGGCTGGAAGTGGATACGCTTTCCACGCAATGAGAGCATTTGGTGCGACGCGTCGCACTAAATCAGTGCGATAGATTTACCAGTACGGCCCTAACTTATCATAAATCACTGATTATAAACGTATATATATAGTTGGCCCGCAGCTTGCAGATTCCTAATCAGGATCGAAGATTCAAGTTTTTTTAATTTATATTAGGAGTGAAAAATGAACAAATTGACTCAAATCGCTGTGGGGGCACTATTTTCTGTGAGCGCATTGATGTCGTCCACCGCAGTCGCCGAGGGAGACGTCTCTTTTAATGTCGGGTATGTGTCCGAGTACTACTTCAGAGGAATTCTTCAAAAGAACTCGTCGGCCAGTGCTGGTGCAGACTATGAGAACGGTGGATTTTACGTCGGGACCTGGGCGGCTGATGTGGGTGACGGTTTAGAAGTTGACCTGTATGCCGGTTACGGTTTTGAAACTGAAGCTGGGTTTTCTGCGAGTGTTGGGTTTACCGGCTACTATTATACCGGGGAATTTGACGACACCTATGAAGAGATTAATTTAAACCTCGGTTATTCTTGGATCTCACTTGAGTATTCCGTTGGCGAGTGGGACGGCTTCGGTACCCCGTCTGACTACGACTTTTTCGGTCTAACTATTGATCCAGGAAATGGATTTTATGGCACTTTCGGAGCTTTTGGTGATGAATCAGACGGAGAATATTTTGAGATCGGCTATGGCACGACGGTAGCCGAGCTGGACATTGGAATAGCGGCGATTTTTAGCAGTGAGGAGCTTTCGGACCAGGCTGATTCAGCAGGCAATCCAGACGAGTCACAAGCAATCATCTTCAGCATTGGTAAGTCCTTCTAAGAAATTCATAAAGTTCCCAGTTTCGGCGGTAACGTTTAAGCTGGGCCATCCAAAAATTCGAGCCAGAATAGATGGAGTTAGAGTCATAATTCTTTAACTCCATCAAATTCTCCAGGTTATTTGTACCTTCTAGCGATTTCAGCATATTTGTCCAGCATCGGAAGAACGACCTCTTCTCCCGCAGGTGGCAGCCCAAAAACAAGGTGATTGAAACCTTCCGTTAGCTTCTTGTCGACAAAGTCCTCGTCAGGCGGTACGCCAAACATAGCTAATGTAATGTCGGAGGTTTTTCGTCCTCTAGCTTTTAGAGCTTCTTCAATCTTTTGCAGGTGTCCCTTATCCTGTCCGGCGATTGGCAACCAACCGTCGCAATATTCCGCGATTCTGTCGTAACTCCATTTGGACGTTGCTCCCATCCAAATTGGCGGGCCGCCGCTTTGAACTGGTTTAGGGTTAGACCAGACAGGGTCAAAGTTGATAAATTCTCCATGGAACTCAGCTTCTTCTTTGGTCCATAGTTCCTTCATAGCCAGAATTTTTTCTCTTACTATCTTCCAACGATTTTTAAACTCTATACCGTGGTTCTCCATTTCCTCTGCGTTCCATCCAGCGCCTATTCCAAGGATGAATCTGCCGTCAGAAATCCTGTCTAACGTAGCAATTTCCTTCGCCAAAGTGATCACGTCTCGTTCCACAACCAGACAGATACCTGTTCCAAGTTTGATTCTCTCTGTCACCGCTGCGCAACTGCCCAGAGCAACAAAAGGATCGTAGGTGTTTGAGTATTCTTTTGGCAGTTCACCGCCTGCAGGATAAGGTGTCTTTCTTGATGCGGGGATGTGCGTGTGTTCAGGAAAAAAGATTGAATCCATTTCTCTTTCTTCTATAGCCTTAGCAAGTTTCGCAGGCTTCACTGCATAGTCTGTTGGGAACATTAATGCGCCAAATTCTGTCATCCGGTCTCTCCGTCTGCTTGTGTCTTTTGTTGTTAGATCTAAAGCCTAACACTCCGAGTCTAATTTTTTCTTGTCTTTTGTGATCATTAGGGGAGATCTATATATTCCCAACGGGTTTATTTTTAGGGTTACAATCTGAAGTTCCCTAAAAAAGGAGAATTAGCGATGAAGCCATTTGAGGGCATTACCGTAATTGAATTTTCAACCATGATTACTGCTTCCCTCGCAGCGATGATGCTAGGAGAGCAAGGCGCTAGAGTCATTAAAGTCGAGCCGACTGAGACGGGAGATCCGCTTCGTTATATTGGTGCCGCAAAGGGAGGAATATCTTCGATCTTCGCAAACTGTAATCGAGGGAAAGAATCTATTCGCTTAGATCTTAAGTCTCCTGATGGTCAAGAAATTATCAGAGAAATGGCAACCGATTGTGACGTAGTAATCCATAATTTTAGGCCAGGGGTTATGGACAAACACGGTTTGGGTACTGAAAAGTTAAGGAGTATAAATCCGAGATTGGTTTACATGGCAATCTCTGGCTTTGGTACCAAAGGGCCTTTGAGTTCGTCGCCTGCCTATGACCCGGTGATTCAAGCACACTCAGGCATGACCGCCGCTCAGGGCAGCGGGGGACAGGCGTTCATTAAAAACCTTATGTGCGATAAGTTAACAGCGTATACAGCTTTTCAGGCTGTAAGCAGCGCCCTCTATGTTCGAGAAAGATTAGGTAAGGGACAACACATAGACCTCTCGATGTTGGATTCAGCGATGTTTTTCCTTTTCCCTGATGCATTTCAGAATCACACATTACTGGATGAGGATGTGGTCGCCCAGCCACTGCTGTCCGATATGCTTTATGATATGACCTTGACGAAAGATGGCGGGTTGACTATCTCCGCCGCCACCGAAGCGCAGCGGGCAGGTGTGCTAAGAGCCCTTGGCAAAGAATCCATGATGGAAGACGAGCGTTTCAATTCTTTAGAAA